>NZ_JBWYIQ010000017.1:0-71165 GCF_056779795.1 Acinetobacter sp. ANC_7682
ACATCCTTCTTTCTCGCCAAGTAGGTGTTCCATACATCGTTGTATTCTTAAACAAATGTGACCTTGTAGACGACGAAGAGCTTCTTGAGCTGGTTGAAATGGAAGTTCGTGAACTTCTTTCTACTTATGACTTCCCAGGTGATGACACTCCAGTTATCCGTGGTTCTGCTCTTGCTGCACTTAACGGTGAAGCTGGTCAGTTCGGTGAAGATGCAGTTGTTGCTCTTGTTGAAGCGCTTGACACTTACATCCCAGAGCCAGAGCGTGCTATTGATAAAGCATTCTTAATGCCAATCGAAGACGTATTCTCGATTTCTGGTCGTGGTACAGTAGTAACTGGCCGTGTAGAAGCTGGTATCGTGAAAGTAGGCGAAGAAGTTGAAATCGTAGGTATCAAAGACACAGTTAAAACTACAGTAACTGGCGTTGAAATGTTCCGTAAACTTCTAGACGAAGGTCGTGCGGGCGAGAACTGTGGTATCTTATTACGTGGTACTAAGCGTGAAGACGTACAACGTGGTCAAGTACTTTCTAAACCAGGTGCGATCAAGCCACACACTAAATTCGATGCAGAAGTATACGTACTTTCTAAAGAAGAAGGTGGTCGTCACACTCCATTCCTTAACGGTTACCGTCCACAGTTCTACTTCCGTACAACTGACGTAACTGGCGCGATTCAATTGCAAGAAGGCGTTGAAATGGTTATGCCTGGTGACAACGTAGAAATGTCAGTAGAATTAATCCACCCAATCGCAATGGACCCAGGTCTACGTTTTGCGATCCGTGAAGGTGGTCGTACAGTTGGTGCTGGTGTTGTTGCTAAAGTAACTGCATAATAGAAGTACAAACGAAAACCGAGAGTTTCGATTCTCGGTTTTGTTATAGGTCAGTAGTTCAATTGGTAGAGCGTCGGTCTCCAAAACCGAATGTTGGGGGTTCGAGTCCCTCCTGGCCTGCCAAATTATTTTTGATAAAAAGCTTGATGCTGGCTAAACTGGTCATATAATAAGTCGCGAATTCAACGACGAGTACAAAAATGTCGAATGATAAATCGCGTGACGCATTAAGCGACGCGCCAATTCCTCAAAGAAACAATTCCGCTGAAGTCGTTAAATCTGGTTCACCAGTTGACGTGATTTTATGGATTATTGCATTGGCATTACTTGCTGGTGCACTTATGGTAAATCAACATCTTCCAGCATATTGGGTTCCCGCAAACAATATTTGGGTGCGTGTTGGGGTAATTTTGGCTTGTATCGTTGTGGCTTTAGGTTTATTATACGCCACCCATCAAGGCAAAGGCTTTGTTCGTTTGTTGAAAGACTCACGCATTGAACTGCGTCGAGTGATTTGGCCAACAAAGCAAGAAACAGTAACTGCATCATGGCAAGTGTTACTTGTTGTTGTAATCACCGCTATTGGTTTATGGTGTTTTGATTACATTATTAGTTGGTTGATGAAGTTTATTATCGGGTAAAAGAGCTATGAAACGTTGGTACATTATTCATGCCTATTCAGGTTATGAAAAACAAGTGATGCGTTCGCTTAATGATCGAATCCAGCGTAGCGCTGTTGCCGATAGCTTTGGTGAAGTCCTTGTTCCTACTGAAGAAGTGGTAGAGATGAAGGATGGTAAGAAACGTAAGTCAGAGCGTAAATTCTTTCCAGGCTATGTGTTAGTTGAAATGGAAATGAATGACGATACTTGGCACATTGTTAAAGAATGTCCAAAAGTGCTCGGATTTATTGGTGGTACGGCAGAAAAGCCTGCTCCAATTACGCAAAAAGAAGCTGACGCGATTCTTGCACGTGTACGCAATACTGGCGAAGCACCTCGTCCTAAGACAATGTTCGAGCCAGGCGAAGAATTATTGGTTACTGATGGTCCATTCACAGACTTTAAAGGTGTGGTGGAAGAAGTTCAGTACGAAAAGTCACGCTTAACGTTGACGATTAATGTATTCAATCGACCAACTCAAGTTGAATTGGAATTTCGCCAAGTCGAAAAAACAATTTAATCTGAATTGGTTGAAAACGCCCGATTTTATTAATCGGGCATTGTTGTTGTAACGGTATCGTTACTTGTAAATATTGGGGAGCCTTAATCGGCGTTTGTACCCAGAGGTAATTGAAATGGCTAAGAAGATTGACGGCTATATCAAGCTGCAAGTTCCAGCTGGTAAAGCGAATCCATCTCCACCAATCGGTCCTGCACTAGGTCAACGTGGTGTAAACATCATGGCATTCTGTAAAGAATTCAATGCTGCTACACAAAAACTTGAAGCTGGTCTTCCGATTCCTGTAGTGATCACTGTGTACAACGACAAGTCGTTCACATTTATCATGAAAACTCCGCCTGCTGCTATTCTGCTTAAGAAAGCTGCTGGTATCCAAAAGGGTTCAGCTGTACCTAACAAAACTAAAGTTGGTAAGTTGACTCGTGCTCAATTAGAAGAGATCGCGACTACTAAAGAACCAGATTTAACTGGTGCTGACTTAGACGCGCGTGTACGTACCATTGCTGGTTCTGCACGTTCTATGGGCTTGGAAGTGGAGCTTTAAGACATGGCTAAATTAACTAAACGTCAAAAAGCGATTGCAGCTGCTGTAGAAGCGAACAAAGTTTATACTTTGGAAGAAGCTGTAGCAGTACTTTCTAGCCTTCCAGCTGCTAAATTCAAAGAATCTTTGGATGTAGCTGTAAATCTAGGTGTTGATCCTCGTAAATCTGACCAAGTTGTTCGTGGCGCGACTACACTTCCTGCAGGTACTGGTAAAACTGTACGTGTAGCTGTGTTTGCTCAAGGCGCTGCTGCTGAAGCTGCTAAAGCTGAAGGCGCGGACGTAGTTGGTTTTGATGACCTTGCTGAAAGCATTCAAGCGGGTAACCTTGACTTTGACGTAGTGATTGCTGCTCCAGATGCAATGCGCGTTGTAGGTAAGTTAGGTACAATCCTTGGTCCACGTGGCTTAATGCCAAACCCTAAAGTGGGTACTGTAACTCCTGACGTAGCAACTGCAGTTAAAAATGCAAAAGCTGGTCAAGCACGTTACCGTGTAGACAAAGCGGGTATCATCCATGCTGCGATCGGTCAAGTAGGTTTCACTGCTGAAGCTGTTCGTCAAAACGTTGAAGCTCTTGTAGCTGACCTTAAGAAAGCAAAACCTGCAACTTCTAAAGGTGTTTATATCAAAAAGATCACTTTAAGCTCAACTATGGGTCCTGGTCTTACTATTGATGTAACTAGCGTTTCTAACTAAGTTTAACTTAGACAGAATTTTAAAGCCCTGAGTAAGATTTGAAGCGCTGCTTCAAATCTTACGCAAGATACCGGTTTTGGATTTCTTGCGAACTTAGGCAAACTTTGAATTGGTAAATGAGAATTTATCAGCGTCAAAGACCACAGGCGAGGGGAGTTTTATGCTTCGCTCTTAATATTCCAGCCTGCGTAGACGCGGTGGTGTGATTTAGTTCATCCTCCGCGTGTTGACTCAGTGATGAGTTAACGAACTGGGAGTGTACTTCGCGTGAGTACATAAATCACCGTTAGGAGGTTTTACAATGGCTCTTCTTATCGAAGACAAAAAACAGATCGTAGCTGAAGTTAACGCTGTTGCTTCTACTGCTTTCACTGCTGTTGTTGCTGACTACCAAGGTTTAACTGTTGAGCAATTAACTGCTCTTCGTGTTGAAGCTCGTAAACTAGGTGTTACTACACGTATCGTGCGTAATACTTTAGCTAAACGTGCTCTTCAAGATACTCAGTTCGATATCTTGAACGACAACCTTGTTGGCCCAACAATTTTAGCTTTCTCGACTTCTGAAGACGACATGGGCGCAGCTGCTCGTTTGTTTGAAGAATTTGCTAAAACTAATAAAGCATTTGAACTTAAAGCTGCTGCATTCGATGGCAAGGTTTATCAAGGTGCTGAAGTTAGCGTAATCGCGAACCTTCCGAACCAAGAAAAAGCGCTTACTATGCTTGCAAATGTTCTTCAAGCTCCTATTTCGAAATTGGGTCGCCTTATTACTGCGCTCAAAGAGAAAAACGAGTCAGAAGCTGCTTAAGCTTAACAAATCAATTTCCACACCATTCAATATCCATTTGGAGTTATTCTCATGGCTTTAACTAACGAAGAAATCTTAAACGCAGTTGCTGAAAAAACTGTTCTTGAACTTGTTGAACTTATCTCTGCTTTTGAAGAGAAATTCAATGTATCTGCTGCTGCTGTAGCTGTAGCTGCTGCTCCAGGTGCTGGCGCTGCTGCTGCTGAAGAACAAACTGAATTCAATGTAGAGTTGACTTCTTTCGGTGCTAACAAAGTTGCTGTAATTAAAGCAGTTCGTGAAGCTACTGGTCTTGGTCTTAAAGAAGCTAAAGATTTAGTTGAAGGCGCTCCAGCTCTTCTTAAAGAAGGTGTTTCTAAAGAAGAAGCTGAAGAACTTAAGAAGAAACTTGAAGAAGCTGGTGCTCAAGTTACTGTTAAGTAATTTCGCCATGGGGTCATTATTAATTTGACCCCAAAAATTGGCTGATGGCTCTTGGGTCATCAGCCTTTTTGCGTTACAATTATCGGCTCGATTTTTGTTAACTTGATGTAAAAATCATCAATACTAACTATAATTGAATAAAATCAAACGCTTACCAATATTTTTCCATGTTTAAAAATATTGTTAAGCGTTTTAATACCACTGAACATTGCAGCATTTGAACAAAGTGGTGGTCATATCGACCTGCGTAATTCCTTCTAGACCCGTTCTGCAGGCGGGTTTAGTTTACTTTCCGAGGACTCCAGATGGCATACTCATATACCGAAAAGAAACGGATCCGTAAGAATTTTGGTAAATTGCCCCAAGTGATGGATGCTCCGTACCTGCTCGCGATTCAAGTCGACTCGTACAGAACGTTCCTTCAAGATGGCAAAACACCAAAAAACCGCGAAGATATCGGTCTCCAAGCCGCATTTCGTTCAGTTTTTCCAATTGAAAGTTATTCTGGGAATGCTGCTTTAGAATTCGTTGAGTATAGCCTTGGTAAACCAGAGTTTGATGTTCGCGAATGTATTCTTCGTGGCTCAACTTATGCGGCACCAATGCGCGTAAAAATTCGTTTGATCATTAAAGATCGCGAAACGAAATCAATTAAAGACGTACGTGAACAAGAAGTGTACATGGGTGAAATGCCACTTATGACACAGAACGGTACGTTCGTGATCAATGGTACTGAGCGTGTAATCGTATCTCAATTACATCGTTCACCTGGTGTGTTCTTTGATCATGACAAGGGTAAGACGCATTCAAGTGGTAAGGTGCTTTATTCAGCACGTATCATTCCTTACCGTGGTTCATGGTTAGACTTTGAGTTTGATGCTAAAGATTTAGTATACGTACGTATTGACCGTCGTCGTAAGTTACTTGCGACTGTGATTCTTCGTGCCTTGAACTATACAAACGAACAAATTCTAGACATGTTCTATGAAAAAGTTCCTGTATATCTAGACATGGGCAGCTATCAAATTGACTTGGTTCCAGAGCGTCTGCGTGGCGAAATGGCACAATTTGATATCACAGACAATGACGGTAAGACAATCGTTGAGCAAGGTAAACGTATTAATGCGCGTCATGTTCGTCAAATGGAAGCTGCAGGCTTAACTAAACTTCCAGTACCTGATGAATATTTGTATGAGCGTATTACTGCTGAAGACATTACATTACACAATGGTGATGTGATTGCTGCAAACACGGTTCTTAGCCATGAAGTCATGGTCAAAATCGCTGAAGGCGGTGTTAAGCAATTTAACCTACTTTATACCAACGACATCGATCGCGGTTCATTCGTAGCTGATTCATTACGTGCTGATACGACTTCTGGTCGTGAAGAAGCGCTTGTAGAAATTTACAAGGTAATGCGTCCAGGTGAGCCACCAACGAAAGAAGCTGCAGAAAACTTATTCAATAACTTGTTCTTCTCTTCTGAACGTTATGATTTATCACCAGTCGGTCGTATGAAGTTCAACCGTCGTTTGGGTCGTCCTTACGAAGTGGGTACAGATCAGAAGTCACGTGAAGTTGAAGGTATTCTTTCAAACGATGACATCATTGACGTATTAAAAACACTGGTTGAAATACGTAACGGTAAAGGTGAAGTCGATGATATCGACCACCTAGGTAACCGTCGCGTACGTTCTGTTGGTGAAATGACAGAAAACCAATTCCGTGTTGGTCTAGTTCGTGTTGAACGTGCTGTGAAAGAGCGTTTATCACAAGCAGAGACAGATAACTTGTCTCCACAAGACTTGATTAATGCAAAACCAGTAGCGGCTGCAATCAAAGAATTCTTTGGTTCAAGCCAATTATCTCAGTTCATGGATCAAAACAATCCATTGTCTGAAATTACACACAAACGTCGTGTATCAGCATTAGGTCCAGGTGGTTTAACACGTGAACGTGCGGGCTTCGAAGTACGTGACGTACATCAGACTCACTACGGTCGTGTTTGTCCAATTGAAACGCCTGAAGGTCCAAACATTGGTTTGATCAACTCATTATCTGTATATGCGAAAGCGAATAGCTTTGGTTTCTTAGAAACTCCATATCGTAAAGTTGTCGATGGTCGTGTAACGGATGAAGTTGAATATTTATCAGCAATTGAAGAAGTAGGTACTGTGATTGCACAGGCCGATTCTCAATTGGATAAAGATGGCAACTTAACAGAAGAATTCGTATCTGTTCGTCACCAAGGTGACTTCGTACGTATGCCGCCAGAAAAAGTAACGCATATGGACGTATCTGCTCAGCAGGTTGTTTCTGTGGCTGCGTCACTGATTCCATTCCTTGAACACGATGATGCGAACCGTGCATTGATGGGTTCAAACATGCAACGTCAGGCTGTTCCTACGCTGATTGCTGACAAGCCTCTTGTTGGTACAGGTATGGAAGCGAACGTGGCACATGATTCAGGCGTGTGTGTGATCGCGAAACGTGGCGGGCGTATTGAATACGTAGATGCATCTCGTGTCGTTATTCGTGTGAATGAAGATGAAATGGTTGCGGGTGAAGCAGGTGTAGATATCTATAACTTGATTAAATACACACGTTCAAACCAAAACACATGTATTAACCAAAAAGTGCTTGTGAACCTAGGCGACAAAGTTGGTCGTGGTGATGTACTTGCTGATGGTCCATCAACTGATGGTGGTGAATTGGCTCTTGGTCAAAACATGCGTGTCGCGTTCATGACTTGGAACGGTTATAACTACGAAGACTCGATCTTATTATCTGAGCGTGTTCTTCAAGAAGATCGTTTGACGTCTATTCACATTCAAGAACTCTCTTGTGTTGCGCGTGATACTAAACTTGGTTCTGAAGAAATTACTGCTGATATTCCGAACGTAGGCGAGGCTGCACTTTCTAAGCTTGATGAATCAGGTATTGTCTATATCGGTGCTGAAGTAACTGCTGGTGACATTTTAGTTGGTAAAGTAACACCTAAGGGCGAAACGCAGTTGACTCCTGAAGAAAAATTGCTTCGTGCAATCTTTGGTGAAAAAGCAGCTGATGTGAAAGACTCTTCACTTCGTGTTCCATCTGGTACGAAGGGTACAGTCATCGACGTTCAAGTGTTTACTCGTGATGGTATCGAGAAAGACGAACGTGCTCAAGCGATTGAAAAAGCTCAACTTGATGCATACCGTAAAGATTTGAAAGAAGAATACAAAATCTTCGAAGAAGCTGCACGTGAGCGCGTTGTACGTTTGTTGAATGGTCAAGAGTCTAATGGCGGCGGTACAACAAAACGTGGCGATAAGTTAACTGATGAAGTTCTTTCAAATCTAGAACTTGTTGATCTACTTGATATCCAACCAGTAGATGAAGGCATCGCGGAGCGTTTAACTCAAATTCAAGTATTCTTGAAAGAGAAGAGTCTTGAAATCGATGAGAAATTCGCTGAGAAAAAACGCAAGCTTTCTACAGGTGATGAGTTAACAACTGGCGTATTGAAAGTTGTTAAAGTTTACCTAGCAGTAAAACGTCGTATTCAGCCTGGTGATAAGATGGCGGGTCGTCATGGTAACAAAGGTGTTGTATCAAACATCTTGCCAGTTGAAGACATGCCACATGATGCGAATGGTGTTCCAGTAGATATCGTATTGAACCCACTAGGTGTACCTTCACGTATGAACGTGGGTCAGATTCTTGAAACTCACTTGGGTATGGCTGCGAAAGGTCTTGGCGACAAGATCGATCAAATGTTGAAAGAACAACGTACTGTACTTGAACTTCGTGAATTCTTAGACAAGATTTACAACAAAGTTGGTGGCGAGCAAGAAGATCTTGATAGCTTAACTGATGATGAAATCTTGGCACTTTCAGGCAACCTCCGTAAAGGTGTTCCACTTGCAACACCAGTATTTGACGGTGCCGAAGAAGGTCAAATCAAAGAGTTATTAGAACTATCTGGTCTTTCACGTACTGGTCAGACAGTACTGTATGATGGCCGTACTGGTGAACGTTTTGACCGTCCTGTAACTGTAGGTTACATGTACATGTTGAAATTGAACCACTTGGTTGATGACAAGATGCATGCGCGTTCTACAGGTTCTTACTCGCTTGTAACGCAACAGCCGCTTGGTGGTAAAGCACAATTCGGTGGTCAGCGTTTCGGTGAGATGGAGGTCTGGGCACTCGAAGCATATGGCGCAGCTTATACGCTTCAAGAAATGCTGACTGTGAAGTCGGATGACGTTGAGGGTCGTACCCGTATCTATAAGAACATTGTAGATGGTAACCATTATATGGACCCAGGTATGCCTGAATCGTTCAACGTATTGACCAAAGAGATCCGTTCTTTAGGTATCAACATTGAACTGAAAAATGGTGACTAAATCCCCCTCAATCCCCCTTTGATAAGGGGGAGACTAACCCCTCTTTAAAAAAGAGGGGTTAGGGGAGATTACCAATTCAGTTAAAAAACAATATTTGTGACCCAGTTGTGAAGTGAAAATCTCCACAACACACGGAGAAAAAAATTGAAAGACTTGCTCGATATCATGCGCAAAAAGACGGATTCAGACGGTCATGCTCCTGTAGAGTTTGATCGCATCCGTATTGGTCTTGCGTCACCAGAAATGATTAAGTCATGGTCTCATGGTGAAGTTAAAAAGCCAGAGACAATTAACTATCGTACGTTCAAACCTGAACGTGATGGTTTATTCTGTGCCAAAATTTTTGGTCCAGTAAAAGATTACGAATGCTTGTGTGGTAAATACAAGCGTATGAAATACAAAGGTGTCATTTGTGAAAAATGTGGCGTTGAAGTAACAACTGCGAAAGTTCGTCGTGAACGTATGGGTCACATTGAGCTTGCTTCACCAGTTGCACACATTTGGTTCTTAAAATCACTGCCTAGCCGTATCGGTCTTCTTTTAGACATGACGCTACGTGATATCGAACGTGTATTGTATTTCGAATCTTACGTTGTAACAGATCCTGGTATGACTCCTTTCGAAAAATACCAACTTCTGAATGACGAAGAATACTTCACAGCATTAGAAGAGCACGGTGATGAATTCACTGCGAAAATGGGTGCTGAAGCAGTTCAAGATTTGTTGAAAGACATTGATCTTGAAGCTGAGATTTCTCGTTTACGTGAAGAAATTCCGAATACAACTTCTGAAACGAAGCTTAAGAAAGCATCTAAGCGTTTGAAGTTAATGGAAGCGTTCAAAGAGTCGAATAACAAACCAGAATGGATGGTGTTGACTGTACTTCCAGTACTTCCACCAGATCTTCGTCCGCTTGTACCACTTGAAGGTGGTCGTTTCGCGACATCTGATTTGAACGATCTTTATCGTCGTGTGATTAACCGTAACAACCGTTTAAAGCGTCTTCTTGATCTAGCTGCTCCAGATATCATCGTACGTAACGAAAAACGTATGTTGCAAGAGTCTGTAGATGCATTGTTAGATAACGGTCGTCGTGGTCGTGCAATTACTGGTTCTAACAAACGTCCTCTTAAATCTTTGGCAGACATGATCAAAGGTAAACAAGGTCGTTTCCGTCAAAACTTACTTGGTAAGCGTGTTGACTATTCTGGTCGTTCGGTAATTACTGTAGGTCCTACTTTACGTCTTCACCAATGTGGTCTTCCTAAGAAAATGGCACTTGAGTTATTCAAGCCGTTTATTTTCGCGAAATTACAAGCGTCTGGCCAAGCAACTACCATTAAAGCTGCGAAGAAAATGGTTGAGCGTGAGACTCCAGAAGTTTGGGACGTTCTTGCATCTGTGATTCGTCAACATCCAGTGATGTTGAACCGTGCGCCAACACTTCACCGTTTAGGTCTTCAAGCATTTGAACCTGTATTGATCGAAGGTAAAGCGATCCGTCTACACCCACTCGTATGTGCTGCGTTCAACGCCGACTTCGATGGTGACCAAATGGCGGTACACGTTCCATTAACACTTGAAGCTCAATTAGAAGCTCGTGCGTTAATGATGTCAACGAACAACATCTTGTCTCCAGCAAACGGTGAACCAATCATCGTTCCATCGCAAGACGTTGTCTTAGGCTTGTATTACATCACGCGTGATGCAATCAATGCCAAAGGTGAAGGCATGGTGTTCGCGGATACTCACGAAGTAAACCGTGCGCTTGCAACAGGTCAAGTTGATTTACATGCTCGCGTTAAAGCTCGTGTACATCAAACTGTGATCAATGAAAATGGTGAGCGTGAGCAACAAACGATTATCGTTGATACAACGCCAGGCCGTTGTTTACTTTGGGAAGTTGTGCCAGAAGGTTTAAGCTTCGAGCAAATCAACGTTGAGATGACCAAAAAGAACATCTCTAAATTGATCAACTCTTGCTACCGTAAGCTTGGTTTGAAAGATACTGTTATTTTTGCTGACCAATTGATGTACCTCGGTTTCCGTCAAGCAACACGTTCAGGCGTGTCTGTTGGTATGGAAGACATGGTGATTCCACCTGCGAAGTATTCAATCATCGAGAAAGCTGAAGTTGAAGTTCGTGAAATTGAGCAACAGTTCGAACAAGGTTTCGTAACTGCCGGTGAACGTTATAACAAAGTTGTCGATATTTGGGCACGTACAAACGACCAAGTAGCGAAAGCGATGATGGATAACTTGTCTTACACGACTGTTAAGAACAAACAGGGCGAAGATGAGAAACAAAAATCATTCAACTCCATCTACATGATGTCTGACTCTGGTGCCCGTGGTAGTGCAGCACAGATTCGTCAGCTTGCAGGTATGCGTGGTTTGATGGCAAAACCGGATGGCTCGATTATTGAGACACCAATTAAAGCGAACTTCCGTGAAGGTTTGACAGTACTTCAGTACTTCATTTCAACACACGGTGCGCGTAAAGGTTTGGCCGATACAGCATTGAAGACAGCGAACTCGGGTTACTTGACACGTCGTCTTGTAGACGTAGCGCAAGACTTAGTGATTACTGAGCCAGATTGCGGTACTTTTGACGGTCTTGTAATGACGCCATTCATTCAAGGTGGTGATGTTATCGAGAACTTAGGTACTCGTGTGCTTGGTCGTGTATTAGCTGAAGATGCGAAGCGACCAGGTTCTGATGAAGTAGTACTGCCACGTAATACACTCATCGATGAGAAACTTGCAAACTACCTAGAAGAGCAAGGTGTCGATGAAGTTAAAGTACGTTCAGTAGTAAACTGTGCATCTACTTTTGGTGTATGTGCGAAATGTTATGGTCGTGACCTTGCACGTGGTCACTTGGTGAATCCAGGTGAATCAGTGGGTGTAATGGCTGCTCAATCCATTGGTGAGCCAGGTACACAGTTAACGATGCGTACATTCCACGTGGGTGGTGCTGCGAGCCGAACTTCTGCTGCGAACAGTGTTCAAGTACGTAATGCAGGCTTTGTCCGTTTCCATAATGTGAAGACAGTTCAACACGCTAAAGGTCACTTAGTGTCTGTTTCTCGTTCTGGTGAGATTGGTATCACTGATGACATCGGTCGTGAGCGTGAGCGTTATAAACTTCCTTACGGTGCCTCAATCTTGATTAAAGATGGTGGTGCGGTAGAAGCTGGCGGTATTGTAGCGACTTGGGATCCGCATACGCATCCATTGGTAACAGAAGTTGCTGGTAAAGCACGTTTCAGCCAAATCGCTGATGGCGTGACTGCAACATCGAAAACAGATGATGCAACTGGTATGACGACAGTTGAAATTTTACCTGTAACGTCTCGTCCAGCTTCTGGTAAAGACTTACGTCCAGCGATTGTATTAGATACAGTTGATGGTGGTGAACAGTTCTACTTCTTACCACAAAATACAATTGTGACTGTCCGTGATGGCGAAACAATTGGTGTGGGTGATGTAATTGGTCGTGTACCTCAAGAAACTTCACGTACTCGTGATATTACCGGTGGTCTTCCACGCGTAGCTGACTTGTTTGAAGCGCGTAAGCCGAAAGAACATGCGATCCTTGCAGAAGTTTCAGGTGTTGTAAGCTTTGGTAAAGAAACTAAAGGTAAGAATCGTCTTGTGATCACACCGGATGATGGCTCAGAGATTTACGAAGAGTTAATTCCTAAGTGGCGTACGATTAACGTGTTTGAAGGTGAGCATGTTAACCGTGGTGAAACGATTTCTGATGGTCCGCAAAATCCACATGACATCTTACGTTTGAAAGGTGAAGTGGCGTTGACAAACTACATCGTGAATGAAGTTCAAGACGTATATCGTCTCCAAGGTGTAAAAATCAACGATAAGCACATTGAAGTCATCGTACGTCAAATGTTGCGTAAAGTTGAGATCATCGATGGTGGTGATACAAGCTTCATCAAAGGCGAGCAAGTGGATTACATCCGTGTTGTCCAAGAAAACCAAGCAGTACTTGCTCAGAACAAGTTCCCTGCGAAGTTTGAACGTCAATTGATGGGTATCACGAAAGCTTCACTTTCTACTGACTCGTTCATTTCTGCTGCATCGTTCCAGGAAACAACACGTGTGTTAACTGAAGCTGCTGTAACAGGTAAAGAAGATGATTTACGCGGTCTAAAAGAAAACGTGGTTGTTGGTCGCTTGATCCCAGCGGGTACAGGTTTGGCTTACCACTTAGAGCGTCGTCGTCAAGAAGCAGAAGCTGCTGAACACGAATTGGTTAATGACTTCTCTGAAGTTGACCAAGCGTTCTCACAAGCATTAAATGAAGATCAGTTTTAGTCTAAACTGAATTAAGAAGGCACCTACGGGTCATTGCTGTCCCACAATTTTTCACAAGAGGAAGCTCATTTGAGCTTCCTCTTGTTTTATGGGTATTTTATCGGGTGAAAATAAAGCTTTTAAAGTTCTTCTTTCAAACAAATTCACTTGAATTATTCTGAGTAAACGTTGAACTGTCCAACCTGTTTTTCCTAAATGTTGAGCGAAACTCACCAATAAATAGGCGATCATCGCAATCCAGATTTGTGTCTGAATTGCGTTCCTGCTGCGACCTAGAAACGCTTTTAATTTGAGATTCTGCTTAATCGCCTTAAAGAACAGCTCAACTTTCCAACGATCTTTATAAATCGCCGCAATGGTGGAGGCGGCTAAATGAAAGTTATTGCTGAGAAAGCTAAAGTGCTTGCCACTTTGCTGATCTCTATATTCAATTCTTCTTAACACTGGGGCTTTTCTTTTTAGGGCATGTGCGCTATTCAGCTGAATGGTTTCATCTTTTAGAATACCTTTGGATTCAAGCACTGGATGTTGCTGGATCACCTGATACACAGATTTAGGCCTAAAACGTGTGACAAATCCAATGTTTTGAGCAGTCAGATTTGCATACCATTGGTAATCGACATAGCCTTTATCAAAAACTACAATGCTGCCAGCAGGAAACTGGAATTTTCGGCCTTGTACCATGTCATTTTCTTTGCCATTTTCAACTGCAACAAACTCAGGAATATCATTGCTGTGATTCAATCCTATACTGAGTTTCATGCTGGCTTTTGAGTCGTGAACTTTGGCCCATTCACATAAGGAAAGCGACAGGTCAATATGACTGGCATCCAAGGAATACAAGGGATTCTTAAAGCGAAATTTATGAGCTACTTTTGAGTGTTCATAGTATTTAAGCAACTTGTAAAATAGCTGTTGATACAAGGCAGCAGGCTGCTGCTCATTGATTCGTGCCAGCGTGCTTCGGGGAATAGACTTTGCTCCGAGATGACTCAGCTTTTCCTGTTGGCACTCCAAATTGGATTGAATATCTCTCAGACTTTGCCTACAAGAGAATTGAGACATCAATATGGCAATAAACTGATCCCACCGGGAAGCCGCTCTAAATTTCTGTCCAACATGGTGTACTTTAGCAAGTTGTTCAAAATCCTGTCGCACAACAGGTTTAATTAGCTCATGAAATACGGTATTCTGATGTGACAAAACCTGAATCCTGGTCGTTAAAGTGTTTGTTTGCACTCATATTTTAACTGTTAGGACTCAGGTTTTTTTATTTAAAGCAAACTATGGGACAGCAGTGCCTACGGGTGCCTTTTTTTATTGAGTTTGATAATGTGAATTTGAGGCTAAATATCTATTTTGAAAAAAAATCTTTACAAATAGCATCATTTTCGCGTTGTCTTGTAACAGAAATTGAAAATTTTATTCTCTAGATCGCGATATGCTTATATAAATAGACAAAGAGGGACATCAAGATGAAAAAGTTAACAGCTGTCATGGCGATGGCAACCGTATCTACAATGCTACTTGCAGGTTGTGAAAGCATGACGCCGAATCAACAGCGTATTGGTGCAGCTGCTGCAGGCGGCGCACTTGGTGGTGGTGTTGGTAATAATGTTGGTGGTGGTGTTGGTGCAACGCTTGGTGGTGGTGCAGGTGCCGCTGTAGGTAGTAAAGCTCAAGGGGGCTCAGATCGTAATGCCACTTATAGTGGTGTAGGCGGTGCAATCGGGTCTGCAGTCGGTAAAAGTATTTTTGGTGGTAACTCTGGCGCTGCAATTGGTGGTGCAATTGGCGGCGGTGCAGGAGCAGCGATAGAGCAAAAGCGATAGAACAAAATAATCGTTAATTTGCTAAAGTGATAAAAAAAAGCGCTCATAGAGCGCTTTTTTTATTAACGGAAACGTGTGGCTTTTGCCTTCTTGCGACGGATATACACAGTTTTGTGAACTTCTGCGATCCGTAAGCCTGATTCATCCATAATATTCACAGTATAGTTACGGTAAACAGGAGCATGATTGCTAGCGAGCTCTTTGATGAGTTGTATTTCACTGGAATCAATGCGGATATCAGCATAAACAGTGCTACGACCAGGAGTTAAAAAATCAATGCTTGCAGCCTTATCCCAAACAATATATTTATCACCTAAGTGATACATGAGTAATGTCATATAGAATGGGTCAACCATAGAATAAAGGCTACCGCCAAAGTGGACACCCACAATATTTTTATTTTTTCGTGTAAGTGGCATTTTTACACGAATATGATGATTTTTTAAGTCGATTTTATCGATAGTAATGCCTGCGCCTTGAAAGGGTGCAAAGCTATTAAACATATACTTGGATATTAACGGAATTGTCGTTAGCTTTTTCAAAATACTCATTTAGGTCAATTATTTTTATTTCATTAGTTAGCATACTAAAGTACAAAAAATATTCTGGCATTGATCGAAAATCATCGTAGACCAAGAAAACGGTCAATCAATAACAAAAAAGGTTGAGCATATTATGCAATTTGAATCGCATTGGATTAACACGACAGATCAACAAAAACTCTATGCTAAAACATGGGGAGATCGGAATAAGCCGGCATTGGTGCTTGTGCATGGTTATCCAGACAATCAAGAAGTATGGGAACCAATCATTTCGAATTTAATCGAAGATTATTTTGTTGTAACTTATGATGTGCGTGGCGCTGGTCAATCGAGCGTACCGAAAAAGATTCGCGCTTATGCATTAGCTCAACTGTCTTTGGATTTGGAGAGTGTGGTAAATCATCTGTTGCCAAATCGAAACTTTCATGTGGCAGCACACGATTGGGGCTCAATTCAAACATGGGAATCCGTAACAGAATCTAAATTTAAAGGTCGTATTCTTTCATATACCACTATATCTGGACCATGCTTGGACCATGCTGCTTATTGGATGCGTGAACAATTCAAACATCAAAAACCAAAGTTCTTTAAGCAATTGATTAAGTCTTGGTACATCGTACTATTTCAGCTACCCGTAGTTGCACCGACGATGTGGAATTTTCTCAATCCAGATCGCTGGGGCAAAATATTTGAAATTCTTGAAGATACAAAAGGCTTACCTGTAAACCAAAATATCTCTAAGGATGGTGAGTATGGTGTGGCACTGTATCGGGCAAACTTTATTCCACGTCTAATGATGCCTCGTCAACGTCATGCGATTTGCCCCATTCAAGCGGTAGTCTTAAAACGCGATAAATATGTAAGTCCAGAGTTGATTGACGAAATTCCAAAATGGGCGACAGGTTTTGAACGTGTTGAGCTAGATGCGAATCATTGGGCTGTTTTAAGTCGTGCCCAAGAGATCGCATCGTATATTAAACAATTTGCAAAAAAAAATGCGCAAGGCGAATAGAATCTGACGAGTGAAGGTTTCAACCCCTGATGAGCAGATTTATTACAAACAAATTCTGATAAAATAGTTTTTTTGTCTGATTCCTATTTCTTATGTTTGCAATTCTTGCTGCCATTGGGGTCATGTTTGGCCTCTCTTTGGCTCGTGTGCCTGTGGTATTTGCACTGATCATTGGTGCTGTAACAGGAGGCCTATTGGCTGGTCTTGGTTTACAAGGCACTATGGAAGCGTTTAATGGTGGTTTGGGCAAGGGTGCCCAGATTGCTTTAGCTTATGGTGTACTTGGTGCATTTGCCTTAACTTTGGCTCGTTCAGGTTTGCCAGATCTTCTAGCATATAAAATGATTAATTCACTTAAAGGTGAGGCTAATCTTAAAATACAAAATCGTGTCAAATATGCCATCTTTGCAACAGTTGCTATAGCGGCTGTTTGTTCTCAAAACGTAATTCCCGTGCATATTGCTTTTATTCCTGTATTGATTCCACCATTATTGATGGTATTCAACCATTTAAAGCTTGATCGACGATTGGTTGCATGTCTACTCACATTTGGTTTATGTGCAACCTATATGTTGATCCCAGTCGGTTTTGGTGCAATTTTCCTAAATGATATTTTAGGTCAAAACATCAATACTTTTGGTGAACCACTTGGCTTCCAAATTGGTTATGATCAAATCCCTTCTGCGATGGCGATTCCTGTGTTTGGGATGTTCGTAGGTTTATTAATCGCAGTGTTTTATAGCTATCGTAAACCACGAGAATATCGTGACATTCATGTCGAAGAACAACCACAAAGCATTTCGGGTGAAATGGGTGTTCAAGAAGGTTCTGCGAAACCAGAGGTTTCTAAATTTACGATTTATATGGCGGGGGTTGCTGTTTTAGCAACGCTTGCAGTGCAATTGTATTCTGATTCGATGATTTTAGCTGGTTTAGTCGGTGTGGCGATCCTAAGCTGTGCAGGTATTTTCAAGTGGAAAGAAGCTGACGATGTCATCATTACTGGTATGCGTATGATGGCACTCGTGGGTTTTATTATGATCGCAGCACAAGGTTTTGCAGCCGTGATCGGCGCTACTGGTCAGGTTCCGACTCTAGTGGAAGCTTCAGTCGCATGGATTGGTGATAGTCAAGGTTGGGCAGCATTCTGGATGTTACTCATCGGATTGTTAATTACACTAGGTATAGGATCATCATTCTCCACAGTGCCAATTCTTGCGATTATTTATGTACCGTTATGTTTACAATTTGGTTTTAGTCCGGCAGCAACGATTGCGATTATTGGCACAGCAGCTGCTTTGGGTGATGCGGGTTCTCCAGCTTCAGACTCGACTTTAGGACCAACATCAGGCTTGAATATGGATGGTCAACATGATCATATGAAAGACAGTGTGATTCCGACATTTATTCATTTCAATATTCCATTGATGATTTTTGGTTGGATCGCGGCAATGGTACTATAACTACATTTAAAAAATGATTGAATAAAAGGCGATTAATATAATCGCCTTTTTTATTTTAAATCAGATTAAAATAGTAGGATTAAATAAAAAAATTCCGAGTAAAATAATATGATTAATAGGTTATTTAAAATAACTGGTGGATTTATAATTGACTAAATTGGTATGATTTAAAATAAATTATTATTATAATCAATTGTTTATAAATACAGTGTATTTTATTTAATTTTTAAGAGTTGCATATTAATTTTTGGCATGTTTATTATATTTAAAAAGTGGTTTATTTAGATCAATCTTCCAGAGGTTATAATAATGTTAAATAAAATTGCACTGATTGTTTTGCTTGGAATGTCTGCAAATGCACTGGCAGGAGAATGGCAACTTAAGTTAGGTGCATCTGCAATTTCTCCAACGCAAGATACCACTGTGGCCGCTCTAGGAGGAGCTAAAGTGGAAGCCGATGATGAATTTGCTTTTACCCCTTCGGTGGAATATTTCTTTAATGATCAAATTTCTGCTGAATTATTATTAGCCACACCAGTTCGCCATGATGTTTTGATTAATGGCGCTGATGCAGTGACGATTAAACATTTACCACCAACACTGACTGCGAAATATCATTTTAAAAATACCTCTGGATTTACACCTTATGTTGGTCTTGGTGCAACAGCATTTATTGCTTGGGATGAGCAAGGCGTTCGAAGTGTAAAAGAAGATTTTGGTTATGCAGCGCAGTTAGGTTTCAATTTCCAACCAGCTGATGCAAAAAACTGGGGTGTATTTGCTGACGTACGTTATGCAGATTTGAACCCTGAAGTGAATGTAGATGGAACAACAAAGTTCAAGCTAGATATAGATCCAGTCATCTATAGCATTGGTTACAGCTACAAATTCTAAAAATAAAGTTGCTCCTAGCCCTATTATTCAATAGGGCTTTTTTTATGTGTTGTACTATAACAGGTAGAAAATACCATATAAAAAAACAATTTTTTTCAATAATCTAGAAAGCTCATAACAGAGTAGTATGCATGAAGAACCAATTCATAAAACTCATCATTGTGCTGGCTGCATGTGGAAGTGTTCCAGTATTTGCAGCGAGTTTTGATTGCAAAAAGGCGCAGTCCGAAACTGAGAAAGCTATTTGTGAACATCGTATCTTGAATGATGCAGATGTTAAAATGGCTGCCACTTATCAAATTCTACGTCGTTTAGTAGCGATGGGAATGCGATCAATCATTCAGAATGAACAAGTCAAATGGCTGGAATTACGTGATCAATGCCAAGCAAATTTGCAATGCTTAAATCATGTCTATCAAATGCGTCAGCAAAAACTAGAAATACATCTTGATCGAATTTACAAACAAGGTCCTTTTTAAAAAAATTTAATTTTGACCATTGAAAAAATTAGAAGCTACACCATTCATTAAGCATTCAAAAAAATTGTTTTGATGTGTTTAAGGAGTAGTTTATGAGCGAGCAGAATACACAAAAACATAGTTTCCAAGCGGAAGTTGCTCAGCTTTTACATTTAGTGACGCATTCACTTTATTCAAATCCAGAAATTTTCCTTCGTGAGCTAATTTCAAACGCTTCAGACGCATGTGATAAATTACGTTTTGAAGGGATTAATCATCCTGAATACTATGAAAATGATCCAGATTTACGTGTACGCGTACAATTGGATAAAGATAATAAAACCATCACCATTTCAGACAACGGTATTGGTTTAAGCCAACAAGAAGCTATTGATAATTTGGGTACGATTGCTAAATCTGGTACTAAAGACTTTATGTCTAAATTAACCGGTGATCAAAAGTCAGATGCACAGTTAATTGGTCAGTTTGGTGTCGGTTTTTATTCTGGCTTTATTGTCGCTGATAAAATCACAGTTGAATCACGTCGTGCAGGGGCTGAAGCTTCAGAAGGTGTACGTTGGATCAGTGGTGGTACAGGCGAATTTGAAGTTGAGCAAATTACAAAAGAAGGTCGCGGTACAGATATTATTCTACACTTACGCGAAGACGCATTAGATTATTTGCAAAGTTATAAAGTAAAGCAAATTATCAATAAATATTCAGACCATATCAGTTTACCAATTCAAATGGAAAAAGAGGTATGGCAACAAGAAGAAGCAGCTGAGGGCGAAGAAGCGAAACCAGGCCAGTATGTCAAAACGGGTGAATGGGAGGCGATCAATTCTGCCAGCGCATTGTGGACACGTAGTAAGAATGACATTACTGAAGAACAGTATATTGAGTTTTATAAAAACTTAAGTCACGACTTTGAAGCACCGATTACTTGGGCGCATAACCGCGTAGAAGGGAGCACTGAATATACGCAATTACTGTATATCCCAAGTAAAGCACCGCACAACATTTTCTCACGGGAAGCGAAAGCAGGTATCAAGCTCTATGTGAAACGTGTCTTCATCATGGATGATGCAGATAATCTCATCCCGAACTATTTACGTTTCGTACAAGGTGTTGTGGATAGCGCAGACTTACCGTTGAATGTGAGTCGTGAATTACTTCAAGAAAGTCGAGATGTTAAAACCATCCGTGAAGGCAACACACGTCGAATCTTAACAACTTTAGATACTTTAGCTAAATCTGAAGATGAAGCAGATCAAGAGAAATTTAAGAAGTTTTATGCTGAGTTTGGGTCTGTCTTAAAAGAAGGTTTGGGTGAAGATTTCACCAATCGTGACCGAATTTTGAAGCTTCTACGCTTTGCAACTTCAAACAATGATGAGGTCACTACTTCATTGGCTGACTACAAAGCAGCAATGAAGGAAGGTCAAAAGGCGATTTATTATGTAACGGCGGAAAGCTTAGCCGCTGCTAAAAACTCGCCACAACTTGAGTTATTCAAGAAAAAAGGCATCGATGTTCTGCTAATGACTGAACGTGTAGATGAATGGGCAATGGAATTTGTTCATGAGTTTGACGGGACACCAATGCAGAATGTCGCAAAAGGTGCTGTAGACTTAGGTGATTTACAGGATGCTGAAGAGAAAAAAGCATTAGAAGCGGCGGCTGAGCAGTTTAAACCTGTGGTTGAAAAGCTGTCTGAGTCATTAAAAGACAAAACCAAAGAAGTGCGCGTAACCACTCGTTTGGTTGATTCTCCAGCGTGTCTGGTGACGGGTGAAGGCGAGTTGTCTCCACAGTTGATTCGCATGTTAAAACAGGCAGGTCAAGCAGTCCCAGAAAGCAAGCCAATTTTAGAGATTAACCCTGAGCATCCATTGGTGAAAAAGTTGGATGGTTCAGCACAATTTGATGATCTTGCAAATGTGATTTTTGATCAAGCTATGAT
The DNA here is from genome assembly GCF_056779795.1 of Acinetobacter sp. ANC_7682. Taxonomy (NCBI): domain Bacteria; kingdom Pseudomonadati; phylum Pseudomonadota; class Gammaproteobacteria; order Moraxellales; family Moraxellaceae; genus Acinetobacter; species Acinetobacter sp. ANC_7682. The sequence goes on from NZ_JBWYIQ010000017.1 coordinate 21,389, forward strand.
TGCGGAAGGTGGTTTACCAGAAGATCCAGCTGCATATTTAAAACGCATTAACAGCTTATTATTGAAATAAGCGCATATTTTAAATTGTGATCTAAGCCTATCTTCGGATAGGCTTTTTTTATGCAGCGCCGTCGTAGGATGTAAAAGGAACTATTTAAGCTTTGAGTTAAACTAGATAAATTTTTTCGATGTTAATGATAAAAAAACACGTCCAAGTTTTGATTTGTAAAACATATTAAACAATAATAATTAATCTATAATAGCGATCATTAAATATTGGGAATATTCTATGAAAACTTCAATGATGCTCGCATTTAGCATGTTTTGTTTGAGCTTAACCAATGTCACTTATGCAGAACAAGATGTGAAGAAAATTGTTCGAAATGATCGTGTAACCGTAGTGAAGCACCAGATTCCACAATTTGATATTAATCCTTTTGTGGATAGTAAACGTATCACACGCACAGATCGCGTCGGTTATGTTTTACCTAAAACTGAAGCTGAAGCATCTCCTAAAAAAACACGTATTACACGTAATGATCGTATCGTGATTCAAAAGCCTGTCATTTGAGAATCTAAGATCCAAAAAAAGCCCATCAATGATGGGCTTTTTTTTATGACTATTATCGAGCGTTAAAATCTAGCTTCAAGACGAACTAAAGCACGAGGATAGTGTGATCGATCTTCACGCTTGTCATTAAAATAGTTAAGATCACCTTGAACAAAGAACCATTCGCGGAATAAGGGTTGGCGCCAAGAAACAAAAGGTCCCCAACTGTTCATACGTAAATCATCTTCGTTGTAATAACCGCCTACATACATACCGTAGTTAAAGCGGTTATCATGGAAAAACTGATGTTGGCGATAGGTACGATTATCCCAAGTCCAATCATCATCCTGCTCATCCGCATAAGTTAGATAAAGCTGATTTGAAATAAATGCTTCATTTGGACGTGCTTGGGTGAGTTCCAAATTGGTTCTTAGATAATTTTCACTATCTATACCATAACGATAGATTTGTTCAGCATGAAAGGAAAAATCATTCCCGAGAGTCCAATCTTTTTTTGCCTTTAAGCGGGCATAAATGTCATCTCCAGATCGGATACCTAAATCAGCATCTAAATCGAAAGGTAATTTATCAGACAGTTGTGACCAACGTAAGGCGATAGAACTGTTATCTTCACGGATTCGCTTAGTGTCGACATTTTTGTCGGGATCACCAGCGGGATTTTCATTGGTAATGGCAATATTGTTGTCAATTTCATTATCCAGTGAATCATCACCAAAGACTAAACTTAATTTACGCTCTAAGGTTGGTAAGTCGATTTTACCGCGTATACGTGGCTTGAATTCGTAATCATCATACTTATTCCATTTATTATCAAAGATTACACGTAGCGTTGCTTTGGCGGTTTCATCTTCATAACCTTCACCAAACCAACCATCGATTCGCTGTGCAGTTCGGTCTGCCCATTGGCGAATCGATTTTTGACGTCGGTCAATCCATGATAAATCTTCAGTCACTTGGGTCGGAGCGTATATTTTTTTATTGGATTGTTCTGGGAATAGTGTCGGCGTTGCATCAACCATGCGAGGAACGTAGTTAATCCAACCTAAGCTATTTTCATCCGATGTTGGCCAGTCTTTTTGTTGAAATTCTAAAGGATAGTCTAAAGTAGGGAATTCGCTACTGACACTAATTTCATCTGTTTGATAAGGATCAGTCAAGTGATCTATCTGATCTTGGCTATACACGAAAGTACTTAAAAAGCTACAACTTAAGACAAGACTTAAGGTTGACGGTTTGAATTGCTGCATGATTCTTTTCATATTCGCTCTAAGTCATTTTCATTGTTAAGCCACTGAATTTATTTATAAAATTAAAAATGGGCTTAAGCATCGTGATATTATTAAAAATCAATGTTTGATCTATTCTAATGAATTGTTCAACAAAATTCACAATAAACAACAATGAATTTATAGTCATTTAAAATTAGAACAGATAATGAGAAGACTTAAAACTGAAATAATTTTATTAAATAATTGTTTTATAGATAAAAAAAGACCTCCTTGGGGAAAGAGGTCTATAAAAATTTACCATGTATAGAGTCATGCAGTGAATCTATACATGAAGTATATTCAGTTCCGATTCACTTGAATAGGCTTGTTTATGCAACGCTGAATTCTATTTTTATAACAGTCTAAATATGGCTTAAGTCATGCAACCTTAAGCCAGTATTTAGTTTCTCGAAGATGTTTTATGATTTGCTTGGTGGCACGTCACAATGTTCATCAGTACAAGTTTCTGCATCTTCAACAGTGGGTTGATCTGTTTGTTCATTGGCAGTCGTTAATACTTTGTTGATCACATCTTGGAAGACTTGAGTCGGTTGAGCACCAGCCAAAGCCACACGCTGATCGAATACAAAAAATGGTACGCCAGTCACTTTTAATTGATCACGTGCAAGTTCTTCATCAAATTGGACAAAATCGGCATATTGATCAGAATCCAAAATATCATCCACTTCAACTGGATTTAAACCAATGCGCGAAGCAACATCTTCGAGGGTTTCACGCTCGCCAATGGCTAAACCTTGGGTCATATAGCTATAGAAAAAGGCTTCTTTTGCTTCCGAACCCAATCCTAAGCTTTGTGCATGATGAATAATTCGATGGGCGTTAAATGTATTCCCTGAGTTGGCATTTTCCCAATTGAACTCGATGCCTTCTGCTTTTGCCATTTCCGCAATATTGCGTTGCATTTCTTCAACTTCAGCGACAGTACGCCCATATTTCAATGCCAAACGTTCGCTATTTGAGACTTCTTGACGTGGTGGTGCATCAGGATCTAACTGGAAACTGTGCCAATGGACTTCAAGTTCTACACCAGTTGCAGCAGCTGCTGCTTCTAAACGTTTTTTTCCGATATAGCAAAAAGGGCATACTACATCTGACCACACATCTACACGCATAAAAAATCTCTAATCATCATTTATGAATCTATAGTGTGGGCAATGACAACAAAATTAAAGGTCTAAATCTGAAACGCAGAGTTTCAATCCGATATATTTCTGTCGAAAATATGAATTTTGCGTAATAAATTATTGAAACTTGATCACAGAATCACGAATAAATCGACAAAATCACAGCAATATTCACTAAATTCATTCCTAATTCTGCTTAAAAAATATGCTATACATTACACATCATGTGCTTGTCATTGTTCGCAAGTGATTCATTACTCAAACAAAAAAAGGATAGGAGTTTGAGATGCGCGGAATTTTAGCGGTGGTTATCGTCATGGTGACCTTATTATTTGGTTATTGTGCCTACGCGCAAAATGAAAAAAATGATGAAGTGCAACGTCAACAATTTGATTTGGTGATGACGGAAAAAATTGAGCAGCTTTATGTTCAAGCGAAGGATTGGAAAACCCCTCTGAATTTTAAAGTTGAAGATGAGCGTTTGAATGGTGACTATAAAGTACTTTCTGAATTTATTTTGAAGTATTGGGTAGACAATATTGAATCACGAAATATGTATTTACGTGAGTTAGATCAAGCCAAGTGGGATGAGTTTCTGAACGTTCGGCGCCTAGAATTAGATAAAAAGAATAAATATCAAGACACCGAAAAGATGTTTGTCCAAGTGAAGAAAATTCAATCTGAATATCAAATGCGTGACCAACAAATTTATGCAACAGCTTTACAAGCGCTTGATGCTTTGGAGATGAAAGCAGACTTGCGTGAGCCAATGAAAGAAAAGTTAAAATTCAGCCGACAGCATAATAATGATCAAGCTTTGTTTGCTTTAGAACTTAAGATCACAAAAAAAGCTGAAGAAATGTTTGAGTTTTTGAAGAATCATGACTGGCAACGCCGTAACGAAATGATCCTATTTAAAAGTGATCTTAGTGTGAATCGTTTTAACGAGTTATATCGTGAATTAAATCAATTACAACGCGAAATTGATCAGTTAAAAAATCAAAATGCCGAGGTGATTGAAGCACAAACAGTGAATCAAAGTCCAAGTTCAGAGCCTGCTGTTCAGCAAGAAACGAAATAAACACTCTTTCTTAGCTGTTTCTTTCAGCGTGGTTATAAAAAAAAGGACGCCTGCTTTACTCACGGAGTAAGGCAGAAAAGGCTTTACTTGAAAGTAAATGTACATCATGAACATGCTCAATTTTGGGATTAATGTGTGCTTTTTCTTTCCATTGATCTAAGGTGATACCATTATCGAGTACTTTTTTGTCATATAAATAGTTTGGAATTAAGCCTGGTAAGGTAACTCGATAATCTCGTGGAATTTGTCCTACTGCATGTTCTAATAAATCAAACAAGATGGTCGTACAATTACTGATATAGGTGTTATACCAAACTGGGGTATGATTTAGCCGATTGGCTTTGTTCAGGAATTCTAAAAACAACATCTGAATTTCGGTTTGATTCATTTGAATTGGATAAATATAGACATCTTCTTCGCGAATATTTGAGCGGGTATAAATCAAATCATTTTCATCACCTACGACCAGTGCCAATTCATACTGCCGAAAAAAACCGCCAATGGTGGAGAAACCTTCATCCTTTTCCTGACGAACCTCTAAAGAAAATGCGAGATGTTCGCCACCATCAAAACCAAATGTAATAAAAACATGCGCAATAGGACCTTGCATAAAATGAGATACCACTAAATCTATACGATCTAACTTTTCTAAATCGTATTGTCGTGTTTCCCATCGCGTCACGTAGTCTTTATCACTGTGCCAAATAAAATTTCTGACATTCTGTAATTCCACTTTGCCATCTTTGAATTGGAATTGAATAATTTTGTCGGTTTCATCCTGCCAAACGCGATCATTGCGCGGCTCTAAGGAAAAAAAGCTAATCATGGCAATCAAAAAAATAATCAAATACGCCCATGTGAAATAGGGCTTATAGCTGTGTTGCTTGAAATGGAATATCCCTGTAATGATGGCAAGTCCAACCCAAAACAAGATTAGTGCATAAGTGAAAATGGCATTAACAGGCTGATGTGTCCAAATGAATAAGATTGCCCAGAGTGATGTGAGACATAAAAATATAACGAGTAGGCTGTTTTTTATTTTAGTTTTCATGGCTGATGGATATGTATGAGTTTTCTATTTTTATAATGAATTGAAGTTAAGCTTTGAAGTCCATATTTGTAAAATCAGACCGAGTCTTGAAATTCAGTTGCTTAGCAAAACCTTTAAAAAACACTTGAAACCATTTATCTGAGTGCTGATGAATACGTAAATAAATTGGTGTAGTTTAGATAAATAATAGCTCTATTTGTTTAGTTATTCTTCTTTCTTGGTGCTCGATTTGAACGATGCATGTCAGAGTCTTGCTTATGACTAATTCTAAATTATGTTTGATGTTCGGTGTGATCTCAGCTTTGCTGATAAGTTTGACTCATGCCGAAAATATTGCGAGCCTGCCTTCAATTCAATTGTTGGCGGACGATGACTTACGTGATGAAGTTGTGACGACTGTTACACCTTTTCAAGAAGATCAAAAGGTGCGTCAATCTTTGCAACATCAAGTGATCAAAAAAGAACAGGATATTCAAAATGCTGCTTTAGAGCAAAGTTCACCTGCACTGAATATTCAACCAAAAACCCCAGTGCCTGATATGAGTCATCTATCACCTTTACAGCAGCAGTATGTTTTGTCTGTTGCAGCAGGTTTACAGTCGAATGATCCGAGTTCAGGCATTTTTAGAATGTTGGAGCCTTTAGGGATTGATCAGGACAAAGCATTGAATCATATCCAACAGGGTGGAGGCGCGATTCCAATGACCTTTGATGAGCAACGTTTAAATCAGTTGTTGGGTGATGGATGGCGGAGTAATCTAAAATAAAATTTGATTTCTAAAGTATAAAAATTCCGCAAACAGCGGGATTGCTTCTAGTCACGTATCTAAACTTAAACACGTTTGATAATTTGCAAATTATCTTAAAGCCTAGGTAAATTATAGTAGATTAATTCACATGAATTTAAAGTGTTAAGATCTAAATTGATATTTTGTTGAGCAGATACATGGTTGCTCAAGTATTGATTTTGTTGAGCACTAAAGCCCAAAAAAGAATTATAACCTTCAATTTGAATTTTATATTTCTGAATATTAAGGTTCAAATTTTGAGTTAAGCAATACTGCTTTAATGAGTATTCTCTCTTATTATCAGATAGCGTAAAATTTATCTTGTGAGTAACAGTATCAATAACATAAATAGAATGTTTGTGTGAGCCAATATTAATTTTTTGTTGATGAGTTGGATTAGCTTGTACCGTACCGTTAAATAGAAATTCTTTTATAACTGGCTTGCCAATGACCTCATTTATTTTGATCAGAGCGAAGTTTGAAAGCGTGATAAATTGCGGGGAAAATAACCTCCAAACAAAAAATAACACAAACCCTGTAAGAAGTATAAATATAAAATAATTCATGAATTTATTAATTTTTTTATAACGGAATTTTTTGCGATTCTCCTCAATTTCTCGGACATAAAACTGATTGATAATAACAAGAAAAATGGGAGTTAAAAAAGTAATAGCCAATCCATAAGCAATACTAGAAACTAATAGAGGATTAAAGAAAGGCAATTCATATTGATTTTCTAACTTCCATCCAAAATAGAAAATTATAAGACTGAGAACGATATAAAATACTGGATAGAAATATGTCTTTTTTTTCTTCATATTTATAAATTTTTTAACAAGATTTTTTTAAGAGAAAAAACCCCGCATTAAGCGGGGTTTCTTTTGGTCACGTATTTAAAACTTAAACACGTTCGATCACAGTTGCGATACCTTGACCAAGACCGATACACATCGTCGCAAGACCGATTTGTGTATCTTGTTGTTCCATCACGTTTAACAACGTCGTTGTGATACGCGCACCAGAACAGCCCAATGGGTGACCAAGCGCAATCGCACCACCGTTTAAGTTCACGATGTCTTGTTTGTCATGTAAACCTAGACCTTTCAATACTGAAAGACCTTGAGCGGCAAATGCTTCGTTTAACTCAACAGTTTGAATGTCACCAATGCTCAAGCCAGCCCGTTTAAGCGCTTTTTGAGTTGCTGGAACTGGACCATAACCCATGATCGCAGCATCACAACCTGCAACCGCCATAGAGCGAATTACAGCACGCGGCTTAAGACCTAATGCTTGTGCACGCTCAGCAGACATCAATAACATTGCAGATGCACCGTCAGACAATGCTGATGATGTAGCAGCAGTCACTGTACCGCCTTTAGGGTCAAACACAGGACGTAACGCTTTAAATGCTTCAAGGTTCGCATCTGGACGAATCACTTCGTCTACATCACATAGGATTTTGAAGCCATTTGCATCATGACCTTCAACACCAATGATCTCGTTTTTGAAACGACCTTCTTGAGTAGCAGCCCAAGCACGACGGTGAGATTCAACACCAAAAGCGTCTTGCTCTTCACGGCTAATGCCATTCATACGACCTAACATTTCAGCAGTTAAGCCCATCATGTTAGATGCTTTCGCATAATGTTTAGATGCTTGTGGGTTCAAGTCGATACCATGCATCATACCAACGTGGCCCATGTGCTCAACACCACCGATGATGAAGATATCACCTTGGTTAGTCGCAATTTGAGCAGCTGCGGTATGAATTGCTTGCATTGAAGAACCACAAAGACGGTTAACAGTTTGACCTGCAACAGTTTTTGGTAAGTCTGCCAATAACACGATGTTACGACCGATGTTCATGCCTTGCTCTAGAGTTTGGTTCACACAACCCCAGATCACATCTTCGACTTCGTTCACATCAAACTGGTTACGAGCAACCAATGCACGAACTAATTCAGCAGATAAGTTATCGGCACGTACATTGCGGAACATACCATTTTTGGTTTTACCCATTGCTGAACGTACGCCATCAACGATGACAACGTCACGTGGATTTAAAGTAGCCATTCACGTTGCTCCTTAACCGTAGAATTTTTTGTTGTTAGCAGCCATGTCACGCAACATTTGTGGCGCTTCATAAGCCTTACCTAAATGCGCATACTTGTCGCAAAGCGCAACATACTCAGCTACACCAGTTTGATCGATGTAACGGCATGGACCACCACGGAATGGAGGGAAGCCTACACCCATGATCATTGCCATATCTGCTTCGTTTGGTGTTGCAACGATATTGTCTTCCAAGCAACGAACAGTTTCGTTACAGAAAGCAATCATCATACGGTCAATGATCTCTTGAGGATCAAATTCACGTTTTTCACCAGTCACGACAGAAGCAATCACGTCATACGCTGTTGGATCAACAGTTTTTGCTTTCTTGCCTTTCTTGTCCAATTCATATTTGTAGAAACCAACATCGTTCTTTTGACCAAGACGTTGTGCTTCATACATTGTTTGGATTGAACCTTTGAAATCAGGCTTCATACGGTCAGGGAAACCTTCAGCCATCACTTCTGCACCGTGAACGCCAGTATCAATACCGACAACGTCCATTAAGTATGCAGGACCCATTGGCCAGCCAAATTTTTCCATCACTTTGTCGACTTGTTGGAAGTCAGCGCCATCTTTAAGAAGAAGGTCAAATGCACCAAAGTAAGGGAACAATACGCGGTTTACAAGGAAGCCCGGGCAGTCATTGACAACGATAGGAGTTTTACCCATTTTTTGAGCGAGGACGACAGTCGTTGCAATCGCTTCAGGTGAAGTTTTTTCACCACGAATGACTTCAACCAAAGGCATCATATGCACTGGGTTAAAGAAGTGCATCCCTACAAAGTTCTCAGGACGTTCTAGGTTTTCAGCCAAACGCGTGATTGAGATCGTAGAAGTGTTTGATGCAATGATCGTGTTTTCACGTACTTTAGATTCAGTTTCTTTGAGTACGATGCCTTTCACTTTCGGGTTTTCAGTTACCGCTTCGATTACGATATCGACTTCTTTAAACTCATCATAGCTTAATGTCGGACGGATACGTGCAAGCGTTTCACCCATTTGAGCAGGCTTGATTTTCTTACGTTCAACTTGTTTAGTCAGGAGACCGTTTGCTTCTTTCATTCCTAAAGCAAGTTGTGGGTTACCAATATCTTTCATGATAATTGGTGTGCCTTTGCTTGCCGCTTGATAAGCAATACCACCACCCATGATACCTGCACCAAGTACTGCAGCTTGATTTACAGGGTGAGCGCCTTGTTCATATTTTTTCGAAGTTTTCTTCACAACTTGGTCGTTGATGAATAGACCAATCAACGCGCCTGCTTGTGGCGTTACCGCTGCTTTTGCAAAGTGTTCAGCTTCTTGGCGAAGTGCACCAGCACGATCTAAGCTTGAACCTGCTTGCATAGAATCAAGCAATAATTTTGGCGCAGGGTATTGTGCAGGATTAGCTTTCGCAAGCACCACACCTTTAGACGAGTTGAAAGCCATCATTTGTTCTAATGGATTCAACTTAATAGGATCTAATTTTTCTTGACGCTTCGCTTTCCAGTCTAAACGACCTTCGATTGCTTGTTTAACGATAGAAATCGCAGCATCTTGTAATTTATCAGCAGCAACCACAGCATCGACCGCACCATCTTTAAGTGCAGCAGGCGCTTTTTTCGGGTTCGCCATTGCCATCCATTCAACAGCGTTATCGATACCGATTACACGGCTTAGACGAACGGTACCACCGAAGCCAGGAATGATCCCAAGTTTAATTTCTGGAAGACCAACTTGTGCTGATTCTGACATCACGCGATAGTCACACACCAAGCACATTTCGAAACCGCCGCCCAATGCCATACCATTGATTGCAGCAACTTTAGGAATATTTAAATCTTCGAATGAGTTGAAGATTTCATGAACAGGCATTGCCCAATCTACAATGACTTGTTCGCCTTGCGCAAAGTTTTCACCAAACTCAGTGATGTCTGCACCAACGATAAATGTAGATTTACCAGATGTAACGATAAGACCTTTGATCTCAGCGTTTGATTGAACAGCAGCAATTGCAGCTTTAAAGTCGTCAATTGTTGCGCGGTTGAATTTATTAACCGACTCACCTTGTAAGTCAAAGCGGAATTCTGCAATTCCGTCCGAAAGCATTTGGACGGTAATGGCATTGCCAGCGTGGATCATGCCCTGATCTCCTTTTTTTTGGAGGACTTCTAAGTTGATGTTGTGAAGCAAGTGCGTATTTCCTGCGCACATTAAAGCTTCGCTAATCTTACGATAACTATATCGAAAAAGAACATAACAAGTTGTATCAAGCCGTGACGCAATGGTCATCTATTTATTGCACCAGCATGCGTTATAAAACAGCAGATGCGCATGTAGAGTTTGTTCTTCTTACAATAAAGCGATTGTTTCAATTGGCATTTTATTTAAAAACACTTCAACTTATATCTGGGGTAGGTAGGTAATTTCAAGTTATTTTGCACTTTAAATTTCGTCATAAAAGTCAATAAACTGAAATATAAAGCCATCAAAAGTCTATTTGTAGAACACAATGTTTCGTTGTTTGGGGTAGTCGTTATACAATTTACGTGATTATCTATACATCTAAATTGGAACAATTCACTTCCAATTTAGGTGCAGCATCTCTTCATTTAACCCGCTAACCAAAGATAAACCGAGTCAATCAATGATCAAGTGGATTATTCTCGCGATATTCATCATATCGGCACTGTATATTCAACGTCGTGGAAAAGTACGACATTCGTTCTATCGTCAATTCTTTGATCATTCGACCATTTTGGCACCTATTAATTTTTTGATGTATATGTTCTCTAAGGTGCCAAACCAGCCTTATATCGACACACAGCATTTTAAAGATTTAAAAGTGTTAGATGAAAATTGGGAAATGATTCGTGATGAAGCCAAAGCTTTATATGAGCAGGGTGGGATCAAAGCCTCTGAAAAATATGATGACCTAGGCTTTAACTCATTTTTTAAAACTGGTTGGAAGCGTTTTTATTTAAAATGGTATGACTCTGCACATCCTTCAGCAGCAGAACTGTGCCCTAAAACGACAGCATTGCTTAAAACATTGCCAACTATTAAAGCGGCGATGTTTACTGAGCTTGCTCCTGATAGTCGATTGGTTCGTCATCGTGATCCTTATGCGGGATCTTTACGCTATCATTTAGGGTTGTTGACGCCAAATGATGATCGTTGCTTTATTGATGTAGATGGTCAGCGATATTCATGGAGAGATGGTGAAAGCGTTGTGTTTGATGAAACCTACATTCATTATGCAGAAAACACGACGGATCAAAATCGTATTATTTTCTTTGCTGATGTAGAGCGCCCTTTAAAGACACGTTGGATGGAACGGTTTAATCATTGGTTTGGTAAAAATGTAATGACTGCGGCAAGTTCACCGAATGAAGCAGGGGATCAAACGGGTGGTCTGAACAAAGCATTTGGTTATATTTATCGCTTGCGTGTGAAAGCAAAAGCACTGAAAGCCAAGAACCGTCAGTTATATTACTTTTTAAAATGGTTCTTGATGTTAGGGATATTCTTCCTGATTTTTATTCGACCTTATGTGTTTTAAGACCATTTAGATCAAAATGCGCCTCAGGGCGCATTTTTTAATTATACTTAAAATGATGTAAATTAAAATTGAGAAGTTGTTCAATAAAAGCTATGCTTTTGTGTGTAAAATATACAAAAGAAAATTCAAATGAATCTCAAAAAAACAATATTAGTACTAAGTGTTTTACCGTTTTTTTTAAGTGCCTGTGGCGGCGGTGGGTCGGGAGATTCGTATGAATCATCACCGAGTACACAATTTCGAAACGGTGATCAACTCTATTCAATTTACTATAATTCCAATGATCGATTCGGCTTAAATTATATTGAATTTCAAAATGGACAATTTACTTATACGGATAGTTTTAAACCGTTGAATAGTGTGATTGTGACGTGAAATCGTATCTATCAAACCTATGATCAAGCCCAAAATACGCTCAGTGTGAATAGTCCTAGTCATTGGACGATGAATATCATTGGTGACATCCAAACGGATATCGAAATGGAGCGTGTAAACCTATCGGGAAAAAATGTTTTTGATACAGTTTTATCAGGTTATCGCAACATTGATCGAAATGATTTGAGCCCTAATGTGAGATTGTTTATCGCCAAAGATGGTCTTAAAAATTTTTCTTCAGGTAGCTATTGTTATAGAAAGAAAGCAGAACAAAATCGAGTAGATTATTTACAACTCTATCCAAACACGAGTGAACCATTGGAAGAGAGTTTTAACCAATTTTATGAAGATAACTTGCTGTATCTTGATCTTTTAAATGAAAAAAATCCAATAGTTAAATTTCAACTTGTTAAAGATCGTTGGATGGGTATGAATTTTAGCAGTATTTTTGACACCAGTATGAAGATTAGTTTAGATGATTCAACAGCCATTGAATTTGAAAGCAAACTATATCCTGCTGAATATCATCAAACTTTGAAGCGTACGACTGATGATGAATATAAGCTCTATGAAAAATTGCTAATGAACGATGACGTTGCAGAAAATAGACAGCGTTATCAGTTGTTAATGGCAAATATTGAAAAAGGGTGTACGTATTATAATAAAACGGCAGCAGAATCCTTTGTCATGATTCCTGGTTTAAGATGATTTGTTCAAAAAAAGCCCATAATGGGCTTTTTTTATTAATTGATGATCGAGAGCTGACCATCTTTGCAATCCAACTTGAGATGAAGTTGATCTGGATGCTTTAGGAAGTAGATTGCAATAATGGGTTCTAGTTCAGTTCTCATTTTACGTGCTAAATGACGTGCCCCAAAGCGGATATCATGACCCTGATAGAAATATGCTTTGGCAAGGTCTGATAAATGAACCTGACGTTTTTGATGTTGCAAACGAATGTTGAGTTTTTCCAGTTCAATATCTACCAATTTAGGGAGTGCATCATCTTGAACAGGTTGATAATGAAGGACACGATCAATTCGATTCAGAAATTCGGGATCAAAACTGTGATGCAGTATTTTTTCAATGATGGCTTTCGTGGGTAGGCGTTTTAAACATAGATTTTGAAGTTTTTGCGGTAAAACATTTAATTTATCTAAATATTGTTGTGCTGCGCGTGCTCCTGCATTACTGGTCATAAAAATCATACAATTACGAAAATCAATCGTTTTTGTTCCAGCAGTAAGGGTTAGACGACCAGTATCCAACACATTCATTAAGCCACGAATCACTTCGGGAGAGGCTTTTTCAAGTTCATCAAACAGCATAATGCCAGGACGGGTATGAGAGCCATTAATCGCAGTTTCATCGAATAAACTGTGACCTTCTTTCGAACCGACATATCCAGGCGGAGCGCCTGTTAAAGCGGCTGCATAATGTTCTTGAGCCAGTGTATTCATATCGATACGACAAAATGCATCAGGACGACCATAAATCGCTTCAGCAATCAAACGAACAGTCTCTGTTTTACCAACACCTGTTGGTCCAAGCATCAAGGTGACGGACAAAGGGCGTTCAGGACTTGAAAAGTCAGCTTTGACCACGTGAAGCAGTTTTTCGATTTCATCTAAGGCTGGATTTTGCCCAATGATACGATCACGCAATAACTGCATCACTTTGGCTGGTTCAAAATGAAAGCGAGACTTTCCAATGAGTCGATCTTTTTCTGAAGGACTATGGGATGAGAGTGCGGGTTGTATGGCGTGAAAAGCACGATCGGTCGCAGTCATGTTGGCGCATCTATGAATGAATCAGTTGAAAAGCATATCAAACTTGAATTTAACAACTCAGACTTTTTAACAATCAGCTGATTATAAAATCTGCGATCATTGCCCTGAACTGTTGGATCAACAAGGTTTTAAAATCGTCTACCGAAATGCACTTGAAATAGAGCGCGTTACCATCACAATAAGCTCATGCTGTTGCATGAATGACTGACTCTACATTAAAGGCTGCTTGTGAACGAAAACGTACGTGAACACATTGAAAAAATCTTAGCCAATCTTACGACTTTGCCTGGTGTCTATCGCATGTTAGGTAAAGATGGAGAGTTGTTGTATGTGGGAAAAGCCAAGAATTTAAAAAATCGTGTTTCTAGCTATTTTGTTAAAACCATTGAGCATCCCAAAACACAGGCTTTAGTTGCCCGCATTCATGATATTGAAACCATGGTGGTCCGCTCAGAAACGGAAGCATTACTTCTTGAACAAAACTTAATTAAGCTTCATCGACCGCCGTATAACATCATGCTGCGAGATGATAAATCTTACGTCTATATTTTTGTGTCCAGTGATAAGCCTTATCCACGTATTGCAGCAGGTCGTGGTAAGGGGAAACATCAAGCAGGTAAATTTTTTGGACCTTATCCAAGTGCTTATAATGCACGTGATACATTGGTGGTCTTACAAAAATTATTCAATGTCCGCCAATGTGAAAATAGTTATTTTGCGCAACGTAAAAGACCGTGTTTACAGTATCAAATTAAACGTTGCTCAGCTCCATGTGTGGGTATGATATCACCTGAAGACTATAAAGATGATGTTGATAACTCTATTCGTTTTTTACAAGGGGACACACGTGAGCTTAACCAAGAATTAATTGCCAAGATGGAAGCGGCAGCAGATGCTCTCGAATTTGAAAAAGCCGTTTTTTATCGTGATCGGATGGCATTATTGCGTGATGTCCAAACGCAACAAGCGATTTATAAAGTCAAAGGTGAAGCAGATATATTGGCGATCGCATACCAAGCGGGGGTAACGTGCGTTCAGATTATGCATGTGCGTAATGGCAAGATGTTGGGAGGAAAAAGTTATTTCCCAGATATGTTGGGCGATGATTTGGGACAAATGCTGGCAGATTTTATCGCGAACTTTTATTTCCAAGTTGCCGATGAGATTCCAACAGAATTAATCGTCAACGTGGAGCTGCCAGACAAAAAAGACATAGAAGAGGCACTACAACAAAATTTTGGCAAAAAAATTCTGATTAAAGCAAAAGTTCGAGAAACCCGTGCAGAATGGCTCGAGCTTGCGACCATGAATGTACAGCATGCCATTAAAGGACAACTTGCTAACCATTATGAATTGAATGAACGTTTTCATCAGTTAGAAGAGGTGGTCGGACGTCCAATTGATCGTATCGAATGTTTTGATATATCCCATACGATGGGCGAAGCAACGATCGCTTCTTGTGTTGTCTTTGATAGTGGAGGGGCTCGCAAGCGCGATTACCGTCAGTTTGCTATCGAAGATATCACTGGCGGTGATGATTATGCTGCCATGCGTCAGGCTTTAACACGACGCTATAAGAAAGCAATGCTGCCAGATTTGCTTCTCATCGATGGTGGTAAAGGGCAATTACATATGGCAATGCAGGTCATGCAAGATCTTGGATTGGATGCATTCATGGTGGGGGTTTCAAAAGGGGAAGGGCGTAAGCCTGGTTTGGAAACCTTACATTTCACTGATGGTACAAAGATTCAACTGCCTGAAGACCATAAAGCGCTACATTTAATTCAACAGGTTCGTGATGAGGCGCATCGATTTGCCATTACTAAACATCGTGCCAAGCGCGATAAACGTCGTGGGCAGTCAGTTTTAGAAGCTATTCCAGGGCTAGGACCAAAACGTCGCCGTGATTTATTAACACATTTTGGTGGGATTCAAGGGGTATTAAAAGCCTCTGAAAAGGATCTGAATTTAGTCCCAGGTTTTGGTGCAAATCTCGCTCGGACTGTGTACAAAATCTTGCATGAGTAATCATGCATATCAATTTGCCAAAATGATCATTGACCTGCGAGTCATTGATCATTTACCTCAATCTGAAAATTCAGCATGCTAGCGCGATAAGAAATTTAAAATAAAAGGGTTGCACATGTCATTTGGACAGGTATTTCAAGAAATTGATCAACAAGAATGGGTGGGGATCCCTGAGGGTTGGTTGCAAGGTCGTACCATTTTTGGTGGTTTAACCACGGCGATGATGCTACACAAAGCAACACAAATGATTCATGACCCTCAAAAAAGATTATTAAGCACCAGTGTGGTATTTGTGGGTCCTGTTCAGGAAAAGCCAGTCAAAGTGACAGTGGAAATTTTAAGGCAAGGTAAATCTGTGACCAATATTGAGGCTCGGATTTGGCAGGATGATGCTGTACAGGGAATTCTGCTGGCAAGTTTTGGTTCAGACCGTGAATCAGTTGTGAATATGGATCAAACTCGCACAGCACCACAGTATGATTCGCCTGAAAGTTTAGTTAAGTTGCCTTATCATCCTCTTATGCCGCAATGCTATCAGAACTATGATCTGATTTGGGCTGAAGGGAAATACCCTTGTACGGCTGCTGAAAAGCCAGATTTTGGCGGGTGGTTTCGATATGCAGAATCTAAATTTGAAGCAGGTCCGCTGAGCATGCCTGAATTTATAGCAATGTTAGATATTTGGCCTGCAGGAATTTTTCCTATATTAAAAAAACCAGCACCGGGCAGTTCAATTTCTTGGTATGTGACGCTGTTAGAGCCTATTCAAGCTGACCGACGAGATTGGTTTAAATATAAAGTATTTACAGATCATTCTGCGCATGGTTATTCTACTGAATATGCCCATATTTGGGACCATAATGACCGTCTCGTTGCAATTTGTAGACAGACTGTCGCGATTTTTGCCTAGTCGACAGCGAGTAGTGAATCGTTTAAAGTAAGCGGATTAAAGAATCAAAGCTCAAGTTTTTATTGCAAATTTTAGCTGTAATTGGGGCAAACTGGCGGTGTCTATGTCTACAGGTCGCATCCTGAATATACCAAATATCTTGACGCTAGCACGTATTGCGTTAATACCTGTTTTTTTAATTATTGCCTATTGGCCTCCTGCGATTGGTGTGGGTGGGCATGAAGGGGGTATGACGCGTCATATCATTCTGACTGCAATTTTTGTGATTGCTGCTGTCACAGATTGGTTTGATGGTTACTTGGCAAGAACATTGAATCAGACTTCTGCATTCGGACGTTTTTTAGATCCTGTTGCGGATAAATTAATGGTCGCGGCAGCATTGATTGTTTTGGTGCAATGGCAACCTACAATTTCGATGGCTTTTGCTGCGATTGTGATTATTTCACGCGAGATTACGGTTTCTGCTTTACGTGAGTGGATGGCTGAGCTCGGTGCACGTACCAATGTAGCTGTATCTACGGTTGGCAAATATAAAACAGCTTTTCAGATGATTGCTATTTCCGTGTTCTTACTCAATTGGAAACCACTTGAATTAGTTGCATATGGTTTGTTATATACCGCTGTAATTTTAACACTGTGGTCCATGTTTATTTATTTAAGAGCAGCATGGCCATATCTAAAACAACCCTAATGTATTTAAAGCGCCAAAAGGCGCTTTTTTTATTTCGTTGAGAACGTGATTTAAAAAATGAGAAGTAAATTTGCTATTGCTTTGAGTATCTTGTCGAGTTCAAGCATTTATGCGGATGATTTATCACGGGCACAAGAGTATTTGCATAATGATGGAATCGCGTATTGTCTATCTCATTCTGAGATTTATGCAAATGAAGCAAATATTGCGAGAGGTGGATATTTTCAACTCGGTGAGCATAGCCATGAGGCGGCAAAACAAGTGCAAAATTATATTGATCAAGCGCTCAAAGAAGCGTTAGGCAGCTATCAATATTCAAAAGAGAAAGCATACCTTATGCGTTGTTTGGAAATCTCTTATTCAACGCAGTATCGAAATTATATTAAAACTGTTTATGCGTTAGATGTTATCGAAAATCAAAAATAACCTTAATTGCTTAAGCTTTTCTGGTGATGGTTAAAGTAATTCATATTGTGAGATTCAACCGCTTTAAATTTGAATCATCTTAGAGATTAAAAATAACAATGAAAAAAATACACTTTCAAAAAGTCATTGATGACTTAAACCTTATGGAAATACTCAAGTGGTATCAAGTTACAGTGGTCGGTACGCCACCTTTAGGAATTGCAACAGCACAAAGTGATATCGACCTCATTTGTAGTTATCCGATTGAGCAAGAGAATCATTTGATTGAAACACTAAAATTATTTCAAACATTTAAGGCATGGTGCATTGAGCGAAGTTATTTTGAACGTGATACTTAGATTTACCGACTTGAATATTGTGCTTGGTCAATTGAGATATTTTGTTCTACAACACCAATTCATCAGCAGGCGGGATTCCAGCACTTCTATGTTGAACGTAGAATATTAGATTTGGGAAATGACCAATTTAAACAGGAAATCATTCGCCTTAAGCTAAAAGGTATAAAAACTGAACCTGCATTTGCACAGATGTTAGCGCTCGATGGTGATCCTTACACGAAGTTAAGTCAGCTATATGAAGCAGATGACTGTGTGTTGATTCAACTGCTTCAATGCCAAGGTTACCTAGATTAAACTTTAACTATGGGTTTCCTCATCTCCATCGTCTTCAAAAGTTTTTGCAATTTTTTCGATATTCAAACTTTTAGCCATCGCATCAAAAATTTGTTTATATACACCGTCTTGATGGTAAAGAGCATCATGTTCTCCATGCTCGGCAATTTCGCCTTCTTTCATGACATAGGTGTAATCCGCATCAATAATTTGCGACAGGCTGTGCGAGATAATAATGACAGTACGTCCTTGTTTAATCTCATCAAGGCTTTGTTTAATTTGTTCCGAAGCAATGGCATCCAAACTCGCTGTCGGTTCATCTAAAAAGATAATCGGTGGATTTTTCAAGAACATACGAGCAATCGCAATACGCTGTTGTTGTCCTCCAGAGAGTTGCAATGCATCGGAATGATAGCCATCTGGAAGTTGTAAAATTTGCTCATGAATGGATGCTTTTTTAGCAGCAATGATCACGTCTTCTTCAGTAGCATCTGTTTTACCATAGCGAATATTTTCAAGAATAGTCCCTTGGAAAATATGATTTTTTTGTAGGACTAATCCAATATGATCTCTCAAATATTGTGTATCAATTTGATTGAGATCGATGCCATCGAGTTCGATACACCCCTGATTAGGTTCATAAAATTTATCTAAAAGACTGATTAAGGTTGATTTTCCCGCACCTGATAAGCCAACTAATGCAGTAATTTTATTGGGTCGAATCTCCATATTGATATTCTTTAGTGCGTGATGACCGTTTGGATAAAAGAATTCAACATTTTTCAGCGTAAATTTTCCTTGAATTTGCGGTTTGAGTTGACCTGTAGGTTCAATTTGATCATCTGCTTCTAAAATTTTAAAGAAGCTTTCTGAATAGATCATGGCATCATTCACTTCATCATATATACGATGTAAGGAGCGAATTGGCGCGGATACATTATTGAACAACAGTACATGAAACATGATCATACCGATGCTCATCTGACCATCAAGCACAAAATACGCAGTTAGGATGATGATTAAAACAATACCTATTTGTTCAATAAAGGTTTTTAACCCATCAAATAAAAAACTGACTTGACGGGTTTGCATTTGATTATCTGTGAGTTCTTTTTGTAGTTTGAGTTGTTTGGTTGATTCTATTGACTCGCGGTTGAAAGATTTGATAACCGTAATTGAATTAATAATTCCGAGGATACCTTGGCTTTTCTTTTCTCGACCATCACGTAAATTCCGACGCCAGCCTCCGAGTTTTTGTGCTTGTTTATAAGTTAAC
The DNA here is from genome assembly GCF_056779795.1 of Acinetobacter sp. ANC_7682. Taxonomy (NCBI): domain Bacteria; kingdom Pseudomonadati; phylum Pseudomonadota; class Gammaproteobacteria; order Moraxellales; family Moraxellaceae; genus Acinetobacter; species Acinetobacter sp. ANC_7682. The sequence continues at coordinate 41,059 of NZ_JBWYIQ010000017.1, forward strand.
CAGAAGTAGATTGGAACGATAGTGGTCGCCACCAAGCCAACATAAAAGTTGGCGTAGTACATTAATCCTAAAGCCACGATCGCACTGGTAAATAACGGCAAAATGTCAATAAAGAATATTTGAACTAGACGAGTCAGAGAGCCAATACCACGATCGATTCGTGTTTGTAATTTGCCCGCCTGATTATTCTCTTCGTTGAAAAAAGCTAATCTATAGGTCAGAAATTTTTCAATGATGCCTTGTGCTAAATCTTGTGAAATAAAAATTCTAAGTTTTTCACCATAAAACTTTTGTCCGAATTGCACAAAAGCATTAATCACTTCTTTACCCAATAATATCGCTGTAATGGTAATCAGGATATTCCAGCCTTCGGCTAAGCCAAAGCCATTCTCAACCAGCGCATTAATTTCATCAACCGCATACTGCAAAGTGAGTGCATTCACTTGAGCTGTGAATGAGCCGATGAGCGTAAGAAAGAGAGTGGCAATCACTAAAAAGCGATAAGGTCGAACGAAAGGTTTAAGTTTTAGAAAAAGTTGCCATAAATTCATAAGCGATTGTTTTTATTGTCTAGATTTATGCCAGTCTAAGCTTGATTGTCCAGTGTCACAAGCGTTCACAATGTTTCAATTTGTCAGTTGAAATATTCAGCTAATATACGGTTATATTTTCATGGCAAATTGGTTATGAACTTTGAGCTGTTTGCACCCGAACCCAATTCAAATCTCCTACCTTGTGATGGGATTGTAGAAGATTACGGTCTTATACTTACTCATGCTGAATCACAGGATTATTTCGATTATTTTTTAGAAGCTTTGGCTTGGAAACAGGATGAAGTGATTTTATACGGCCAATATTTTAAGACGGGTCGTAAAGTCGTATGGTATGGTGACCAAAACTATCAATATCACTATTCAGGAATGGATAAACAAGCACAGATTTGGGATTTGAAATTATTAGTACTCAAGCAAAAAATTGAACTTATAACAGGAGTTCAATTTAATTCTTGTTTGGCCAATTTGTATGAAGATGGAACTCAAGGTGTAGGATGGCATAGTGATGATGAAGCTGCATTAAGAGATCCTGAACATGGCGGGACCGTCATTGCCTCACTGAGTCTCGGCGCAACCCGAAAATTTAGATTTAAACATCGTGATAAAATTCATACTGCGGAAATGTATCTACAATCAGGACAGTTGATTGTGATGAAAGGTCAAACACAGCGTTTTTGGAAACACACTTTAGCGAAATCAACCAAAGTATTAGAGCCTAGAATCAATTTAACCTTTCGCTATTTTTATCCTAGATGAAGTGGCAAATATTCTATTAAGGTTGAATACCTTGAGGATTACGATACCAACTTTCAATAAATAAAGCGGCTGCCAAGCTGTCTGCGGACAACTTTTTTCCACGCCCTTGCGCCTGATAATGATCAAGTTCATCACGCGCTTCGCGAGTTGTTAATCGCTCATCCACCATCCATGTTTCTATATTGGTTTGGTGTCTTAAACGACGGGCAAATTTACGTGCTCGTGTTGATAGTTCCGATTCGCTATCATCCATATTCAGTGGTAGCCCCACTAAAAACAGATTTGGAGAATGCTGTTTTACAATTTTGAGTAGATCATCCCAATTGGGAATGCCATCTTTCATCGGTAAAAGTGAAAGTGGCGTAGCACTTTCAATAATGGACGATCCTACAGCCATTCCTGTTTTTTGTGTGCCAAAGTCAAAGGCCATAATGAGTTGAGCGGTAGTTGAATCAGGCATGTCCAATCTCAGATGAAAGCCATGTACGATCGACCCCCATTTTTCTATAGGCAGCGTCCCAGCGATCGTCATAGGGTAAGTTAAAAATCAAATCCATATCAGAGTCACAAATGAGCCAGTCACCTCGAGCGATTTCTTGTTCCAACTGGTTTTTACTCCAACTTGCATAGCCTAAAGCAATTTGATAGCGACCAACACCTTCATTGTGTGCGATTGCATCAAGAATATCCTTTGAAGTTGTTAAACAGAGATTTTCACCTACAGCGATGGACGCATGCCAAGTAGGTTGCCCCGTATGAAGTACAAAACCCGCTTCTGGTCGTAAAGGACCACCTTGTAAGACATCATGTGGGTGAACATGATCTGCAACGATATCAAGATCTGTTAAGAGTTCTTTAACCTGAATCCCAGCTGGACGATTGATCATAATTCCCTGCGCACCTTCATGATCATGACGAGCAATATAGACCACACTATTTGCGAAGAAATCATCTGCTAAATCAGGTGGGGCAATCAGGCAACGGTGCGTTAGAAATTGTTTACTCACCTAATGGCTTCTCCTATGTTTGAGTATCACTTTACTTCAACATACTAGACTTATGGGTTTTCAACAATCCTTTTAAAATAATCAAGATGTGCTGGTCTGAAACTTTAATTGTCTTAATTGTTTTGCATGTTGAAGGGTGGTCTCGCTAATTTCGACACCACCAGTCATACGAGCAAGCTCTAATATCCGTTGATCTTCATCAAGCTCAACGATAGTGCTGCTAGCAGGGTCTGTTTGCAGTTTTTTCACTAACAAATGTTGGTCCGATTGCGCTGCAACTTGGGCTTGATGTGTAATACATAGAATTTGAACATGTTGACCTAATCCAGCCAATAAGCGACCGACAATCTCAGCTGTTCCACCACTGATACCCACATCAATTTCATCAAAAACGAGTACTTCAGCTTCGGTTTTTTCTGCATTCATGACTTGCATGACCAATGCAATACGTGACAATTCACCACCAGAGGCAACCTTCGCAAGCGGTTGAGGTGGAATCCCTTTGTTTGCTGTGAACAATAATTGAATAAAACTAAACCCTTCAGATGAAGGCTGCTCCAGAGGATCGAAACGGAATTCAAAATGAGCTTCTGGTAAAGCCAGTTGTTTGACTTGTTCTGTCAAGAGTTTGGCTAAGGGCTCTGCTGCTTTACGACGAATATCATCTAGATATTGAGCTTTCTCTATAAACTGTTGATGTGAAATTTCAACTTGTTCAGCCAAAGTCTCTGGATCTTCAAGCTGATGTAATTGTTCTAGCTCTGCCTGCCAATGTTCGTATTCTGATTTTAAATCTTCGGGCTGTACTCGATATTTGCGCGCTAAACGATGGAATATTTCCAGTTGTGTGTTTAACTCTTCCATTCGTTCAGGATCAAAACTCTGACGGTCAATGAATTGTTTTAAATTAGCACTGGCATCATCGAGTTCACTTTGCGCATTTAATAATGAGTTATAAATTTCAGAGAGTAAATCACTACGACCCGCATGAGATTCAAGCTTGCGAATAATACTTGAAATTTCCTGAGTGATATTTTGATCAGACTCATCTAAAACGTTGATTGCATAACTACAATCTTGCATGATGTGTTCATGATGACTTAAGCGATCGAACTCTTGTTCAATTTCTTTATAGTCAAGTCGAACCACTTCTTCTAATTCTTCTAATTGAAGATTAAGTGTCTCAATGCGTTGAAGGCGGGTGGTCTGTGCATCAAGCGCAGCTTGATGCTGTCGGATATTTTTTTGCCATGCGTTATAACTGTCTTTGACAGCAAGCGTATGTTGACCAAAGTTGCTGTAACGATCTAACCAATGTTTTGGATAGGGCGGTTCTAACAGTTGTTGCTGACTATGCTGGCTGTAAAGTTGGACTAAGAGTCTGCCTATTTCCTTTAATTCTGACAGACTACTTGGACGTCCATTGATCCAAGCTTTACTACGACCTGTAGCAAATATTACCCGTCTTAGATGAATTTCACCTGATTCATCTGCCAGCTCATGAGTGCTTAACCATTCAGCTTCGGGACTTTGATCTTGATAACTAAATACGGCTGTAACATCAGCCTTATCTGAACCATAACGAACGTAATTCGTATCAGTACGCTCGCCTAAACACGCTGATAATGCATCGAGTAATAAAGATTTACCTGCACCAGTTTCACCCGTAAGAACATTGAAACCTTGATCAATATCAATGGCTAAGTTATCGGCTAAAGCAAAGTTGATCAGATTAAGGTGTGTCAGCATAAACGCATCCGAGCTGCGAAAGTGTGGATTCTAAGATAGAGAAATTTTGTTTTAGTCTCAAGTCACGACATTTGAATATGAGAACTTTTAGTTTGCATTTTAACTGAAATTAGGTTGATTACTAGTGACTGAATATATTCTTTTACCTGTGTACAAAAGATACATAGAAGAAATCAAAAAAATCTTTAAATTTCATCAATAGGGAATAAAAGTTGCTTATAAAAACCATTGCAAAACACTGATTGATTAGTTGCTCGAGCGCAATTAAACTACGGCAATTAAAATTTATAAAATGCGCATTATTTGGAGAATACGCATGTCATCACAATTTGATCATGTATCTGTTGTAAAAAAATCAAATGTTTATTTTGGCGGGACGTGTATTAGCCACACTGTTCAATTTGAAGACGGTACGAAAAAAACACTTGGGGTTATTCTACCGACGGAACAACCGCTTACTTTTGAAACACATGTACCAGAGCGTATGGAAATTATTTCTGGTGAATGTCGTGTCACAATTGCAGACAATGAAGAACATGAGCTTTTCCGTGCAGGGCAGTCGTTTTACGTGCCTGGTGAGAGTCGTTTCAAAATCGAAACAGATGACGTATTAGACTACGTTTGTCATTTCGAAGGCTAATTACCCAAAAAAAATTTGACCAACATTCAATGGTCAAATCGGTTAAACTATTCGCTATATAAAATCCTGTAAAGTTGGCTTTGCGGGATTTTTCTTTTCTATATTATTGTATTGTCTTAGTGAGTTGAGGTCGTTCATGGCTAAACCCGAATATTATTATGGCGTTCATTCTGTGGAGTCATTGTTGGAGTTAGAACCTGAACGCGTTTTGACTCTATTTGCACTAAAAGGTCGTGAAGATCAACGTTTAAAACGTATTTTTGAGTTGGCTGAACCTTTCGGAATTAGTATTCAAAAAGCGAGCCGAGACAGCCTTGAAAAACTGGCTGGACAACCTTTTCATCAAGGTGTCGTTGCTGCAGTTCGTCCTCATCCAACGCTGAATGAAAATGATCTTGAGCAATTAATCAAAAGTACAGACAATGTTTTTTTACTGGCGCTTGACCAAGTGACGGACCCGCATAATTTGGGTGCGTGTATTCGAACTGCGGCAGCCATGGGCGTACACGCGGTTGTTGTTCCTCGTGATCGTTCTGCGAGCTTAACACCAACGGCTCGTAAGGTTGCTGCTGGTGGTGCAGAGAAAGTTAAATTTATCCAAGTGACGAATTTGGCTCGTACTTTAGCTAAAATCAAAGATGATTTTAATGTACGAGTGATTGGCACGATGTTAGATGAGCATGCTCTACCTATTCACGAATGTGATTTGACTGGTCCTGTCGCAGTGATTATGGGTGCTGAAGATACTGGTTTAAGACCGATTACTCAGGCGCAATGCGATCAAAAAGTTTATATTCCAATGAGTGGAAATTTACAAAGTTTGAATGTGAGTGTGGCGACAGGCATGGCACTTTACGAAGCGTGTAGACAACGTCAAGCCTAATTTGAGATGGCACTTTCAGATCGAGCCCAAGGCTATTTTTTTCTTATTACTACCATGTGCATCTGGGGGGGATTTACCCTCACTGCACGATTAAATGCGCTATGGCACATCAATACGTGGGACATTGTGGCACTGCGTTTTTCACTGGCTTTTTTGATCTTAATGCCGATTTTACTTTATCGTAGAGAAGCCTCTTTTTTACTTAAAAAAGAACCATTTATTTTGGCAATGATTGGTGGTGTGATCTATTGTTTGTTGGCTTATAGCGCATTTCACTATGCACCGACTGCGCATGCTGCAATTTTTCTCAATGGTTGTATTCCTATTTGTACTGCCATCGTGGCTTTTATATTGATGAAGCAGGCTTTTGATCGTCATACATGGGCAAGTTTGCTCATTATGATCACCGTGCTCGGTATTATGAGTCTCCTGATGTATCGTGAATCAGGCATTCCTTTTGGTGCTGGTGATGGATTATTCTTCTTGAGCGCCATTTTTTGGGCAATATTTACCGTATTACTGCGTAAATTCCAACTGAGTGCATGGCAGGCGATGTGTGGAGTTGCCATCTGGTCAGCCGTGATTTATGTACCCATTTACGTGTTATTTTTACCCAAAGATCTTAGTACTCCTGAGCCTCAGCATTTACTGTTTCAGACAATATTTCATGGCATATTCGTGGTCATTATTGCAACTTTAACTTATGTGGAAGCGATTAAAAGACTCGGAGCTTTTAAAGCAGGGAGCATTACCAATTTAGCGCCTTTTTTAGCTGCAATTTTGGCAGTGCCTTTGTTAAATGAACCTTTAAGTATTGCGATGTTATTTGGGTTGTTGGGTATGGCGATAGGCGCATTACAACCATGGCGATGGCTGGGTCGCCAAGATGCACTAAGCCAAAAACTTGAGCAACAAAAAAAGCAGTCTTCTTAGACTGCTTTTTTAAAATCTAAGCTTGTTGTGTAATATCGAGATAATATTGGTGTTTTACTGCGAGTTGTTGATAGAGATGATCAAGTTCACCATCATTAATAACAACATCGTCTGCACGTTTTAATTTTTCTTCACGAGACATTTGCGCACTCATTATTTTTTTAATTTGCTCAATGTCTTGATGATCACGTTGCGAAGCACGCAAGATTTGTAATTCTGTGGATGCATCGATCAGTAAAGTACGTTGAGTAAGTTGGTGTTGATTGGTTTCAAATAAGAGTGGGGAAACTAAAATGGCATAAGGACTGGTCGCCCGTTGTAGTTGTTCAATAATCGATAGGCGAATTGCAGGATGCGTAATATTTTCTAATATCTTTCTAGCTTCAGGATGTTTGAAAATATGGTCTCTTAACGCTCTGCGGTCGAGTGCGCCATCTTCCAATAGCACCCAATCCCCAAAATGATCTTTAATTTTTTGTAGTGCAGGTTTTCCAATTTCAACCACTTCACGTGCTACGATATCTGCATCAACAACAGTAATACCTTGTGTTTCAAACCACTGACTTGCAGCAGTTTTTCCACTTCCAATACCACCTGTTAAGCCCAAAATAAAGCGCATGTAAAAAACCTTGTAATTATCATAATGGGGCTTATTTTAGCTTAACCGCCTAAATAAACCTTCATAATTTCGTTACCCCATAAGAATGCAATCCATCCAGCAATCGCAATATAAGGTCCAAAAGCAAAGGGCTGATTTTCTTTTTTGACTTTCATCAAAATGATGCCGATGATTGCACCGACTAAGGATGAAAGTAGGACAATGAGCGGTAATAAAAATGGACCCATCCATGCACCAAGCGCGGCCAGTAATTTGAAGTCGCCATATCCCATTCCTTCTTTGCCTGTCACGATTTTAAATAGATAGTACACCACCCATAAACAGAGGAAACCAATCAAATAACCCCAAATGGCGGAGGTAGGTGAGGTGTAGAGTGCATAGCTATTTACCGCTAAACCAAGTGCAGCCAAGGGGAGAGTATATCGATCGGGTAAAAGTTGTGTATCGAAGTCGATGAATGTGAGTGCGATCAGTGTCCACGTTAAAATTAAGCCAAAAAGCATTTGTAGGCTTGGACCAAATACCGCGACGACCACTAATGAGCAAACAGCAGTCAAAACTTCTACCAGTGGATAACGAATGCCAATCGGATTTTCACATTCACCACATTTTCCACGTAAAAATAACCAACTTATCACGGGGATATTTTGATACCAACGAATAGGTGTTTTACATTTCGGGCAGGTCGATGCGGGTTTACTTAGCGTGAGCTTATCTTCATCAATTATGGCTTGGTCGGGATGTAAAAACATCTGACAGTCTTGACGCCATTCTTGCTCCATCATTTTAGGTGTGCGGTAAATGACAACATTTAAAAAACTGCCGACACATAAGCTGATGATTCCTACAGTTAAATAGAGTGCTGTAGGCGATTGAATTAAATACGCAATTATTTCGTTCATTACACCACAGAACCCATTTGGAAGATTGGAAGATACATTGCGATGACTAAGCCGCCGACCAAGACACCTAGAATGGCCATAATCAAAGGCTCCATCATGGAGGTTAAGCCATCGACAGCATTGTCGACTTCACTTTCATAATGGGTTGCAACCTTATCTAGCATAGCATCGAGTGAACCCGATTCTTCACCAATCGCTACCATTTGCACAGCCATAGATGGGAATAAATTGGTCGAGCGCATAGCGAAATGAAGTTGTTGACCAGTCGCAACGTCGTCACGAATACGCATAACTGCTTGCTCATATACCACGTTATTCGTTGCACCAGCTGTTGATTGGAGTGCATCGATTAAAGGGACGCCGGCAGCAAATGTGGTTGAAAGTGTACGGCTATAACGTGCGATAATTGCTTTATAAACCAGATCACCAAAAATAGGCAGCCTTAAAGCCGTGCGATCTAATGCATCCGCAAATTTTTGACTACGTTTTTTGGCTTCAATAAAGCCGATAATGGTCAGCGCGATACCGATAATTAAAATAAACCAATATTTTTGCACCCACTCAGACATTGCCACTACGAGTTGCGTGAACGCAGGTAAGTCTGCGCCAAATGAGCTAAACATCTCAGAGAAGACAGGAACCACTTTGACCATCAAAATAATGGTCACAATAATTGCAACAACAATGACAGCAATTGGATACTTCATCGCTTTTTTAATTTTTTGTTTGAGAACTTCACTTTTTTCTTTATAAATCGCGACTCGATCGAGCATGGTTTCAAGCGCACCTGATTGCTCACCTGATTCTACCAATGAGCAGAATAACTGATCAAAATGCTGAGGATATTTGCGTAGTGCACCTGCAAAAGTATTACCACCTTCGACCTCAGTTTTAATACCCAAAACCACTTCACGCATTGCAGGATTATCTAAGCCTTCTGCAACAATTTCAAAGCTTTGAACAAGTGGTACACCTGCTTTCATCATGGTGGCAAGCTGACGCGTAAAGATGGTGATGTCCAAAGTAGACACTTTCTTCTTCATTAAGCCTTCAAGAATATTCTTGCGCTTCTCGCGGATACTACGCACCGTAATGCCTTGTTTGCGGAGCATGACTTTTGCAAGTTGAATATTACGCGCAGGCATTTCACCTTTAACTTTGGTTCCCTTGCGATCCACGCCGTCATATACAAACGTTGGCATCATCTGTGCTTTTTTCACCGCCATAATGATTTCCTTATTTTTAATTATTCACTGGTCACTCGATTCACTTCTTGTAAAGAAGTAAGTCCGTTCATGACCTTAATTAATCCTGAACGTCGAAGATTCTTAAACCCCAGTCTTTCAGATGCAGCTGCAATCTCTAATGCATTGCCATCATCCATAATAATCTTCGAAATTTCAGGTGTCACTTTCATGACTTCATAAATACCGACACGTCCTTTATAACCATCACGGCACTCAGGACAACCGACAGGTTGATAAATTTTAAAATCTGGATCTGCTAAATCCTGTTCTGTGAATCCCATTTCTAACAAACTTGGTTTAGGAATATCAGCAGGTACTTTACAGTGTACACACAGTCGTCTAGCAAGTCGTTGAGCAATGACGAGATTCACCGAAGTTGCAATATTAAAAGAGGGAACCCCCATATTGCGCAACCGGGTTAAGGTTTCAGGAGCACTATTGGTATGAAGTGTAGACATCACCATGTGGCCTGTTTGTGCTGCCTTAATTGCAATTTCAGCTGTTTCGAGATCTCGAATCTCCCCGACCATAATAATATCAGGATCTTGACGCAGGAATGATTTCAATGCGACTGAGAAGCTTAAGCCCACTTTATAGTTGACGTTGACCTGATTAATGCCTTCTAAGTTAATTTCTACGGGATCTTCTGCTGTAGAGATGTTGGCATTTTCAGTATTTAAAATATTCAATCCTGTATAAAGCGATACTGTTTTACCAGAACCTGTTGGACCCGTAATCAGTAACATGCCTTGAGGCTTCTCAAGTGCCTCAAGGAATAAAGCTTTCTGATCTTCTTCATAACCTAATGCATCAATACCGAGCATTGCACTAGACGGATCCAAAATACGTAATACGATTTTTTCGCCAAATAGGGTTGGTAATGAGTTAACACGAAAATCAATCGCTTTAGTACGAGATAATTTAAGCTTAATACGGCCATCTTGCGGAATACGCTTTTCTGAAATATCCATTTGAGACATAACTTTCAAGCGTGAAGCTAATCGATTCGCGAGTTGCAATGGTGGATTTGCAATAGTTCTTAAAACACCATCAACGCGGTATCGAACTCGGTACGTTTTTTCATAAGGTTCGAAGTGTAAATCTGATGCACCCATGCGAATGGCGTCAACCAAAAGCTTGTTGATGTACTTAACAATCGGGGAATCATCACCTGAAGGACCATCATCGTTATTATTTTGCGGTGTATCGTTCTCGACCACGTTAACGTCAAGATCTTCATCACCGAAATTGAAATTCTCATTTTCAGAAAAATGCTTTTCGATCAGTTTTTCAAGTTTATTATGTTCTACAGTAATAGGAACGACGTTTAATTTACTATTAAATCGAATTGCTTCCAATGCTTCGATATCTGTAGGATCACTCGTCGCTACAAATAAAGATATACCTCTTTGATACAAAGGTAAGATTACATGTTTTGTAACAAGATTTTCTGCAACGATATCTTTGGGTAGTAACTCAACATTATATGCATCTAAATCGAACAATGGCTCCCCAAACTCTTGAGCAACCATTTCAGCAATCGTATTTGCTCGTATTTTGAGATGTTCAACGAGGTAAGGTACTAATTTTTGATGAGATTTTTTTGAATTAATAATAGCATTTTGCATTTGCTGGGAGGTCAAAATGCCTTCATCAACCAAACGACGACTTAACCCAGAAAATTTTGGCCCACTTTGATCTAAAGTCATCCCCAATACGCCTTAAATTCATTTTATAATTCGAATATTAAAATTATACGGTTATAAGTAGAAAATTCTATACTTAAAATCATTAATATTATCCGAAAACTATGAAAAAATTGAATTTTTTCACTTATTCTGTTGGATATCGTGTCTTATGTTGTCTTTTTTTAAAGAATTCTAGGTGCTGAATCTGTATCCATTGAATTTTTACGTTAATTTTTTAAAATCCGTGTAGAATGTGCGCATTTTTGATAGAAGGTTAGATCTATGTCGGGTTCGACAATTACTCCGTGGGTTGTAGGCAATTGGAAAATGAACCCAATGCAGGCTAACACGCAACAGCTTTTAGCTGATTTGAAACAACAGCTTGAGCAAGCTTCAATCGCTCATGAAGTTTGTAAAATTGGTGTTGCGCCAACTTTATTGGCTTTACTCCAAGTAAAAAATGAACTTGCAACAGATGCTCATGAAGTGTTTGTGGTTGCTCAAGATGTATCGCGTATTGCTGGTACTGGTGCATTTACAGGTGAAGTCAGTGCAGATCTTTTAAAGGATAGCCAAGTCGATTATGTATTAATTGGACATTCTGAGCGTCGTGAAATATTTAATGACACGCCTGCGATTCTTAATGAAAAAATAAAAAATGCTTTAGCTGCTAACTTACATATCATCTATTGTGTGGGTGAAAGCCTTGAACAGCGTGAAAGTGGGCAAGCTGAGCAAGTGGTGTTACAACAAATTTGTGACATTGCAGGTGTTGTGAATCCAGAGCAATGGGTGCATATTACCGTCGCCTACGAGCCAATTTGGGCAATTGGTACTGGTAAAACAGCTTCCCCGGATGATGCACAAGCAATGCATGCTAAAATTCGTGAAGGATTGAGTCAAATTACACCTGAAGGTCAAAACATAGCAATTCTTTATGGTGGTAGTGTAAAACCTGATAATGCTGTTGAATTGGCAGCATGCCCAGATATTAATGGTGCCCTCGTAGGCGGTGCATCACTCAATGCAGAATCATTTGTTCAAATTGCGCAAGCATTTGCTCAATCAAAATAATTAGGAGTTCATCATGCAATCTTTTGTACTGGTGCTACACATCATTTTAGCGTTATTGATGATTATTTTAATTCTAGTACAGCATGGTAAAGGTGCAGATGCTGGTGCGTCTTTTGGCGGTGGCGGTGCAGCGACTGTATTTGGCGCTTCTGGTTCTGGTAACTTCTTAACACGTTTAACTGGGATACTTACTGCTTTATTCTTTATTACAAGTATTAGTTTGGCTTACTTTGCAAAGCAGCAAACGACAGATGCTTATGGTTTGAAAACGATTAACACAACTGAGCAAGTTGATCAAAAATCGCCTGAAACTTCATCAACTGCACCAAAACCAGCTGAATAATTGAATATTTCGCTTTCAATTTTTCATTGAAACCACTAGAATGCGTCACAGCTGCGGTGGTGGTGGAATTGGTAGACACGCTACCTTGAGGTGGTAGTGCTTTCGGGCGTGGGGGTTCAAGTCCCCCCTTCCGCACCAACTTATAATCCAGAAGTTTAAGTTGGTGTTTGCAGCAAAATCTGTTGATGCGGGATGGAGCAGTCTGGTAGCTCGTCGGGCTCATAACCCGAAGGTCGTTGGTTCAAATCCAGCTCCCGCTACCAATCAATCCTATAATTAAGATGCAAACTTAAAATAGGCAACTTAAACAAAGTTTGAGTTGAGATATACTTTTTGCACGTTGATGCGGGATGGAGCAGTCTGGTAGCTCGTCGGGCTCATAACCCGAAGGTCGTTGGTTCAAATCCAGCTCCCGCTACCACTTTTGATTAAGGTGCAACTTAATCAAGTCTAATTAGAGAGTTTTTCTGATTGAAAAATGATTCAAATTTAGATATAATTTTGCACGTTGATGCGGGATGGAGCAGTCTGGTAGCTCGTCGGGCTCATAACCCGAAGGTCGTTGGTTCAAATCCAGCTCCCGCTACCAAGTTTCTAAAGAGGCTCACAACTAGGTGGGCCTTTTTGCACAGTGGGCATTGCTTTTCTGTGCAATAATGGGGGCGAATGCGCCCTTTTTTGTTATCTATCGTGTAGTGTGGACATCAATTGGTCAAATAATCATGCTATCACTATAGTTAGTCTGTGTCGGTCTGTTGGCCGATTGAATCGCACATAAATGACGAGAGTAAATGAAGTTATCAAATAAAACCCAAGCATTGTATGAACTGATCGCACCCGCTGTTGAGGCGTGCGATGTTGAACTATGGGGTTTAGAATTTACACCTCAGGGTAAGCGTTCGCTAGTACGTATCTACATTGACAAGCCTGAAGATCCAAACAAAGAACCTGTTATTTCCGAAGACGGTGAAATTGATCTTGGTCGTGGTGTGGGTGTGCAAGATTGTGTACGTGTTACCCAACAAGTTGGTGCAATCCTCGATGTTCATGATCCAATTTCTGGTGAATATGCATTAGAAGTTTCATCACCAGGTTGGGATCGCACTTTCTTTAAACTTGAACAGATGCAAGCATATATTGGTCAACAAGTTGCTTTACGTTTGATTTCTGCAGTGGATAACCGCCGTAAATTCCAAGCGAAACTGGTTGCTGTAGATGTAGAAAATGAAATGATCCAAGTTGAAGTTGAAAAGCAACAAGTGCTCGAGATCGATAGTCACAATATCGATAAGGCCAACTTGATCTACCAAGACTAAATTAATCTTAACTAAAAGAATTTGAATAGTAGGTGACTTATGGGCCGTGAAATTCTTACCGTTGCTGAGACGGTTAGTAATGAAAAAGGTGTTAGTCGTGAAGCGATTTTCGAAGCGCTCGAGCAAGCTCTAGTTGCTGCAACGAAGAAAAAATTCTACGAAGGCACAAATTCTGAAGAAGCACAGTTGCGCGTTGAAATCGATCGTAAGACTGGTGAATACCGTACTTTCCGTCAATGGACTGTAGTAGCAGATGAAGATCATGAAATGCCTGCATGCCAAGACGCGATTTCTGATGTGGACCCAGCGAAATGGTCAATCGGTGATGTGCGTGAGCTTGAAGTAGAATCAATTGAATTTGGTCGTATTGCAGCTCAAATCGCGAAGCAAGTTATTGTTCAGAAAATTCGTGAAGCTGAACGTGCGCTTATTGCAGATGCATATGAATCTAAAGTTGGTGAGTTAATTTACGGTGAAGTAAAGAAACAAACTAAAGATGGTTTCATCATTGACCTCGGTGAGAATGCGGAAGCATATCTTGCACGCGAAGAAATGATCGCAAAAGAAATTTTACGTCCTAAACAACGTGTAAATGCGATTTTATTTAACGTAAACCGTGAAGGTCGTGGTGCGCAGCTACAACTTTCTCGTGCTAAGCCAGAAATGTTAATGGCATTGATGAAAAAAGAAATTCCAGAAATTTCTGAAGAAATCATCGAAATTAAAGCTGCTGCACGTCAACCGGGTGTTCGTGCTAAAATTGCAGTGAAAACGAACGATCATCGTATTGATCCAGTTGGTGCATGTATTGGTATGCGTGGAACACGTATCCAAGCTGTACAGCAAGAATTAAACGGTGAACGTATTGATGTTGTAGTTTGGTCAGATGATCCAGCTCAATATATCGCAAGTGCTTTAGAGCCAGCAGATGTATCGGGTATTGTGATTGATGAAGAAGAACGCACAGCAGATATTATTTTTGCTACAAGCGATCAATTGGCGCGTGCAATTGGTTCTCAAGGTCAAAACGTACGTTTAGCCTCTGAGTTAACTGGTTACAAGCTCAATATGATGCTTGAAGAAGAGTACCGTGCTCGTCAACAAAATGAAGCACAGCAATATCTCGATATGTTTGTAGGTCGTCTTGATATTGAAGAAGACCTTGCGATGGCATTGGTAGAAATGGGCTTTACTTCACTTGAAGAGATTGCTTACGTTCCAGCTGAAACATTTGATGAAATCGAATTAGATGCAGAAACGGTTGAGCTTTTACAAAGCCGTGCGAAAGAAGTTGCATTAGCAGATGCACTGAAAGAGCAAGAAAATATTCAAGAACCGAGCGAAGAGCTTCTAGCGATGGAAGGAATGAGTTCAGAGCTTGCTTATGCATTAGCGGCTCGCGGTGTAATCACAGTAGATGATTTAGCAGATCAGGCAACTGATGATATCTCTGATATCGAAGGTTTAGGTGCTGAGAAAGCAGGTCAATTGATCATGAAAGCACGTGAATCATGGTTTAATTAACGAGGAGGTCATACATGACGGATAAGTCAATTAAAGAGTTAGCAGTCAGCGTAGGTCTTCCAGTTGAAAAACTATTAGATCAGGTGCGAGATGCTGGGTTGCCTCAATCTAAGGCAGAAGACACAATCTCAGTAGAACAGCAAGACCGTTTAGTCGCTCATTTGAAAAAAGCGCATGGGCAAGACAGCGGCAGCGCAGGAAAAATCACGTTGAAACGTAAAACTACGAGTACTGCAAAAGTAGCAAGTACATCAGGTAAAGCTAAAACTATTAACGTAGAAGTTCGTAAGAAGCATACGTTCACTAAGCCAGATCCTGAACAAATTAAAGCTGAAGCATTGGCAAAAGCAAAAGCTGAAACTGAAGCAAAAGCACAGCAAAAAGTTGAAGTTAAACCAGTTCAAGCTGAAGAGAAGGCGCAACCTGCAGTAAGTAAAGCGAAAGCGAACTTAGATGCAATGCGTGCTGCAGCGAAACAATCGAGTGAGAAGCAAGAAGTTGCTAAAGCTGCGGTTGTGGTTAAGCGCAAGTCAACAAATAAACCGATTGTTAAACAAGCAACTAAGCCAACTGAAACTACAGAACAGAAAAAAGCACGTGAAGCTGAAGCTGCTAAATTAAAAGCAGTTGAAGAAGCAGCACGTCGTAAAGCAGCTGAAGAAGCACAACAACGTACGCTTGAACAAATGCGTCAGATGGCTTCTAAGTACTCTAATGAAGATGCAACTGCAACGATTCGTGTGGTCGATGATTCTCCATTGGCTGCTGGTCTTGTTGGTCAAGCATACGAAGATTCATTTGCGAAAGAAGACCGTGACATTAAGCGTGGTAATAACACACCAGGTGCACGTTCTCCTAAGAAAGGTGGTCGTCGTGGTCAAGAAGAGCAATCTTTCCGTGACAACTCTCATAAACGTGGTTTGAAATCAAGCCAAGCTAATAAACATGGTTTCGAGAAGCCAGTTAAAAAGCAAGTTTATGATGTTGAAATCGGTGCAACTATTGTTGTTGCTGACCTTGCTGCAAAAATGGCGATTAAGGTTCGTGAAGTAATTAAAACACTCATGAAAATGGGTGAGCTTGTCACTCAAAACCAATCAATCGACCAAGATACAGCAGTTCTAGTGGTTGAAGAAATGGGTCATAACCCAGTTCTAGTATCAGATACTCAAGCGGAAGATAACTTGCTTGAGGCGGCTGAAGAAGCACGTGGTGCACAAACAACGCGTCCACCAGTGGTTACTATCATGGGTCACGTTGACCATGGTAAGACATCGCTTCTTGATCGTATTCGTCGTGCGAAAGTAGCGCAAGGTGAAGCGGGCGGTATTACACAGCATATCGGTGCTTATCACGTTACAACGGATAAAGGTATTATCACGTTCTTGGATACTCCGGGACACGCAGCATTTACTGCGATGCGTTCACGTGGTGCGAAAGCAACTGATATCGTTGTATTGGTGGTCGCAGCTGATGATGGTGTTATGCCACAAACAGCGGAAGCGATTGACCATGCTCGTGCAGCAGGTACGCCAATCATTGTTGCAATCAACAAGATGGATAAAGAATCTGCTGATCCAGATCGTGTATTGAACGAATTGACAACTAAAGAAATCGTACCTGAGCAATGGGGTGGTGATGTCCCTGTCGCGATGGTTTCTGCGCACACCGGTGCAGGTATTGATGAACTTCTTGACTTGATCTTGATTCAATCTGAACTTCTAGAGCTTAAAGCTTCTGAAGAAGGTGCGGCACAAGGTGTTGTAATCGAAGCGCGTGTTGATAAAGGCCGTGGAGCGGTTACTTCGATTCTTGTTCAAAATGGTACATTAAAAGTAGGTGACCTTGTTCTAGCTGGTGCATCTTACGGTCGTGTACGTGCGATGACTGATGAAAATGGTCAACGTATTAAATCTGCAGGTCCATCGATTCCAGTTGAGATCTTAGGTCTTCCAGAAGCGCCAATGGCGGGTGATGAAGTTCTTGTTGTTAACGATGAGAAGAAAGCTCGTGAAGTGGCTGATGCACGTATGGATCGTGAGCGTCAGAAACGTTTAGAGCGTCAATCTGCAATGCGTCTTGAAAACTTAATGGCTTCAATGGGCAAAAAAGATGTGCCGATTGTGAATGTAGTTCTGAAGACAGATGTTCGCGGTACATTGGAAGCGCTTCATGTTGCATTGGCTGAACTTTCAACTGATGAAGTGAAAGTGCGTGTCATTGGTTCAGGTGTTGGTGCGATTACTGAGTCTGATGTCACACTTGCAGAATCTTCTGAAGCATTCTTATTAGGCTTTAACGTTCGTGCAGATAATACAGCGCGCCAAAAAGCTGATGCAGATGGTATCGACATCCGTTACTACTCAATCATTTACCAATTGATTGATGATGTGAAAGATGCAATGAGTGGTAAGCTTGCACCAGAACATCGTGAAACAATTCTTGGTGTGGCTGAAGTACGTGAAGTATTCCACTCAAGTAAATTTGGTGCTGCAGCAGGTTGTATGGTTCTTGAAGGCTTATTACACCGTAACAAACCAATTCGTGTCTTACGTGATGACGTGGTTGTGTTCCAAGGTGAACTCGAATCACTTCGCCGTTATAAAGAAGTGGTTGAAGAAGTTCGTGCTGGTATGGAATGTGGTCTTGCAGTCAAAGGCTATAAAGACATCAAAGTGCTCGATAAAATCGAAGTCTATGATGTTCAATTAATTAAACGGAGTCTTTAATGGCGGGTAGTCAACGTCTTAAGCGTATGGCGGACACGGTTCAGCGAGAATTGTCTGAACTTATCCGTCAGGAGCTGAAAGATCCACGCTTAGGTGGTCTTGTGACCATCTCAGCGGTGAAAGTGAGCCCAGATTTAGGCTATGCTGAAGTTTATGTCACTGTCATGGGGCGTGAACTTGGTGATGAACAAAGTGAAGCAGCAAATAAAGATACTCTAGATGTTTTAAATAAAGCATCAGGTTTTCTGCGCCATGAGCTGAGTCGTCGTATTAAGACACGTATCACACCTCGTTTACGTTTCCATTATGATAAAACTAATGCATACGGAAACTACATGTTTGGTCTAATTGCTGAAGCTGTGAAGGATTTACCTCCAGCTGACGATAAAAAAGACGAAGAGTAATTTCAAACAAAAAGCCACCTTAGGGTGGCTTTTTTTATCTTAATGTTTTTATATAAATTAAAGCCATAAAATAAATGCTACATTCAATTTTGAATTTGCGTATACAATATTTTTAATTAAACAAATACAAATAAATAATGAGGTTGATGTCATGCAAATTTTAAAAAAATCAGCTGTTGTGCTCGCATTATCAAGTTCCTTGCTTTTCACAGGTTGTGGGTACAATACACTTCAAGCGAAAGATGAAGCGGTGACTGCATCATGGTCTGAGGTACAAAACCAATACCAGCGTCGAGCAGACCTTATTCCGAATTTGGTGAATGTAGTTAAAGGATATGCAGAACATGAAGAACAAGTTTTAACTGAAGTCACAGAGGCACGTGCAAATGTTGCAGGGCTCAAAGTTGATAAAGAAGTACTTGAAAATCCAGAATTGTTTAAACGATACCAAGAAGCGCAATCACAAATGACAAGTGCATTATCACGTTTGCTGGCAGTGACTGAGAACTATCCAGATCTTAAAGCAAATGAGCAATTCCGTGATTTGCAGGTACAATTAGAGGGTACAGAAAACCGTATAGCAGTTGCGCGTAATCGCTATATTTCTACCGTCCAAGATTACAACACCTATGTTCGTCAATTCCCACAAGTCATAACTGCAAAAGTCATTGGTATGGATGCAAAAGAAAACTTTAGTGCCGAAGCGAGTGCACAAAAGGCACCGAATGTTTCTTTTGATTAAATCAGTGATTAGAAGTTAATGAATATGAGCATGAGAACACAGCATCTTAGACACAATAGTATGAAATTGATTTCATGGCTATTTGTCTTTGTGATGACCTGTACATTGCAAACGGTTCATGCAGAAACTGCAACAGCAGTAGATCATGAGTCTGACGCGATTGTGCTGGGAAAAGTGATTCAACCCAACTCAACAAATCCATCATCAAGTGCTCAGCAAAATAAACCAACACCAGTATCTCCTGTTACTGTTTCAAATGATATGCAGGAAGGAGACTCACGACGTCAACTTCCTACATTAAATGAACCTGTGATAGATCAGGCGAATATACTTTCTCCTCAAGAAAAGTCGGAGCTTGATACAATAATTCGCGGTCTATATAGCGAGGGTAAGGCTCAAATTGGGATCGTCATCGTTCCAACAACTGGTCAGGAAGGTATCTTTGATTTTGCAATGCGGACTGCACAGACTTGGGGGTTGGGTTCTGCTCAACAAGATAATGGCTTGTTAATCGCGGTGGCAATTAATGATAGAAGATTACATATCGCAACAGGCTATGGATTGGAAGGTGTCATTCCAGATATCGTTGCGAGTCGAATCATTCGTGAACAAATCACGCCTTACTTTAAAGTCAATCAATTTGGACAGGGTTTAATTTCAGGAGTCAGAGAAATTGAACGAATCGTTAACCTTGATCCTGAAATTGCCCAACAAGCCGCTGAAGAACTGAAACTTAGACAAGAACAAGCCTTAAAAGCACAATATGCAAAAGAAAAGACATTTAACACGGTATTATTCATTTTGATTGCTGGTGTGATTGGTTCTTTTATTATTGGTAATCGTTTAAGTGCTTCGGTCGCGGGTGTTACTGCTTTTGCTGCGAGCATGATTTACGGTTCAGGGATTTTAATCAGCTTGATTGTGGGTATTGGAATTTTCTTTTTATTATTTACATCAATTGCACAGTTGATTTTCCAAGCATTTTTATCTGGCGGAGGACGCGGCGGCAGTGGCGGTCGAGGCGGATTTGGCGGTGGTGGATTTAGTGGCGGTGGTGGTGGCTTTGGTGGGGGAGGTGCGTCAGGCTCATGGTAACAAAAACTGAAACGACAGAAATTATCACTGAACCAAAGTTGCAACAAGTATCTCAACCGAGCTTCAAGCGTTGGATTAAGCACTTTTGTTATTTGCCTGCATCTAAACGTTATTTTTCCAAAATGGATCAAAATGCAATTGCTGAGGCGGTGAAACATGCGGAACAAGGGCATGTTGGTGAGATTCAAGTGGTCATAGAGGGATATATTCCATGTGCCTTGGCTTATTCAATGAATACTCGTCAGCGAGCAGAACAACTTTTTGCTGAATTAGGTGTATGGGATACAGAGTTTAATAGTGGTGTACTGATATATTTAAATCTATGTGAACAGAAAGTTGAAATTGTGATTGATCGTGGAATTCAAAAGGTCACAACGCAACAGGATTGGCAAGCAATCTGTGATCACATGATTAATAAGCTAAAAAATAAAAATTATAAACAGGGTGTTATTGTTGGTGTGATGGAAGTCGGGGAAATTTTGAATCGTTTTTATGATGATAAAGTGCAAGATTTGGAAAATGAGCTCAGTAATCAGCCAATTATTTTAAATTGATTTAAGAAAAGTGACAAAAAATGTCACTTTTTTACATAAATTAACATTAAAAATAAATTTGAAAATTATTTATTGGCAACCTTAAAGCGTTATCCGAAAATAGCATCAGTTAGTTAGCAACAACAAAATCTATTTTGGGGATAGGTTGTTAACTTTGAACTTAAAAAATTAGGAGAGATGTTATGAACGCTCAAAAAGGTTTTACTTTAATCGAGTTAATGATTGTTGTTGCAATTATCGGTATTCTTGCAGCGATTGCGATTCCTGCTTATCAAAACTATGTTGCTAAATCACAAGTTTCAGTTGGTTTAGCTGATATCACTGGCGCTAAAACAAATATTGAGGCGCAATTAGCAGATGGAATTACTAATACCTTAACTACACCTGCATCTGTTGGACTTAAAGACAGTACTGGTACGTGTGTAGGTACAGGAAGTGGAGAAAGTGCAGTTCCGGGTATTGCTGTTTCAGTAACAAGTACTGGTGCTGCATCGGTTGTATGTACACTGAAAGGTTCTTCTAAGATTAATGGAAAAACAATTGGATGGTATCGTACTGCAGATCAAAATGCTGCTGCTGCTAATGGTGAAAATCCTGAAGTTACTGAATCTACAGGCGAGTGGACATGTAAAACTAACGCTCCTTTAACATTAGCTCCAAAGTCTTGTGAAGCACTATAATATAGTTTAAGAGCATTAGAAATGCGCCTTCAGGGCGCATTTTTTATCAAATATTTACTTTTTTTTTTAACGTTGTATATTGAATTATTTTTTAGTATTGAAAACATGAATTTTTTTGCTTTAAGCATCTTTTTGTTAATGGTTGCTTGGCTCCTCCCTTACCATCGCTCGCCTTGGCCGACTTTTGGCTCAGAAATACTGACGTTTATTGCAGCATCATTTCTATTACTAGGCTTAACAAAATCTAAAGTAAAAATTTCAAAACCACAGCTTTATTTATTGCCATTTCTAAGTATTCCTCTTATTCAATTTATTTTCGGACAGAACATCTATTTCAGCAATGCTTTATTTAGTTTTGCGTATATTCTGTTCTTTGTATTGATGGTCATTGGTGGATATCAACTTTGCCTTGAGCAGAAAAATAGAGAACAAGTATTTAAAATTACCTGTTTAACATTTGTTTCAGTCGGAGTTATCTCAGCTATATTTGCTGTACTACAGTGGTTGGATATGCATACCTTCTTTTCAGGTATTATTTATTCATTTAACGGCAATCGCCCGTATGCGAATTTAGCTCAGCCGAATAATTTAGCGACATTACTCATTCTAAGTTTATTAAGTAGTATTTATCTATTTGAAAAGAAAATAATTTCTAGTTTTTTTCTTGTGCCAATGTCTTTAATCACACTGTTTGGTGTGGTGTTAGCACAATCTCGAACAAGTATTATCGTTTGCGCTTTTATTGTGATCTATTGGTTAATCAAACAAGTCAAAAAACAGAATCGATTTTCTCATATCCATCTCGCATTATGGGTTGGCTTATTTATATTACTTTCATCCAATTTAGCATCTCTTAATCAATGGCTTTTTGCTGTTACAGATACTCAAACTGCTGTTCAAGGCTCAGCAATAGTGGCAAAAGGTGCAGGTGATATTCGTCTAGATATGTGGCAACAAATGATAGCTGCAATTCTGCATCAACCATGGTGGGGGTATGGATGGAATCAAACAGGCTTAGCACAATACTATATTACCGATACCTTCCAAGTTTCACTTTGGTATAAAAGTGCACACAACATGATTCTAGACTTATTGGTCTGGAATGGCTTGATTCTAGGTGGGCTTATTCTTCTGTACTTTACAGCTTGGCTACTTTGGCTCAATAAAGGGGTGAAGGATAATATCTCGATCATTGCAACATTAATGGTATGTGCAATCCTCATTCATGGCATGTTAGAGTTTCCTTTGCATTATGCTTATTTTCTACTTCCAGCAGGTTTTTTACTGGGCATCATTCAGGCGCAATATACAAATTTGCCTTCATTAAAAGTGAATGGTCGAGTGTTCGCAGTGATTGGTCTTATCACGATTGTTGGGGCTTTAGTTACGACACGAGATTATTTTTTATATAAAGAGCAAAGTGTACTCGCATCAAAGACTGAAGCTTTAACAGTAGATCAGCAACACACCATGCAAAAGCAAATTTGGTTGATTACTCAATTTAAAGAGCGTGTGTGGTGGATTGGACTAGATCCTAAAACTGAAATGACAGAACAACAACTTGCTGATATAGAGCGAATGGTTGCAAACTTGGCATCAAAATATGATTTACATAAGTATGCACAAGTGTTGGCTTTTAATGGGAAGGAGCAAGAAGCGAAGTATCAATTATGGATTTTAGAAACATTGCATAAGCAGCATATTGAGTATGATGATTTATTGAAATAAAAAAATCCCCGAAAGGGGATTTTTTTATTTCAATCATTAAATTTGGCTTTGAATATAATTCTCTACACCGACTTGATCGACAAGATCGAGTTGAGTGGTCGCCCAATCTAAATACTCTTCTTCTTTTTCTAAAATCTCTTGTACTAAATCACGTGTAACATAATCGAGTTGTTCTTCTGCTAATTTCACAGCAGTTTGAATCGTTTCAATATTTTCTTTTACTTTCCGAACATCGCATTGCAGCACTTCAATGGCGTGTTGACCAATATAGAGCTTACCCAGATGTTGAAGATTTGGAAGACCTTCTAAAAATAAAATGCGTTCAATAATTTTATCTGCATGCTTCATTTGACGGATAGATTCTTTATATTCCGCTGAACCGAGTTGTTCGATGCCCCAATCATTAAACATACGTGAATGTAAGAAATATTGGTTGATGGCTGTAAGATGGTGGTAAAGCACCTGATTTAACTGATGAATAACGTCACGGCTGCCTTTCATGATCTTAGCTCCAAACTCAAAATTCAGCCTATCATAGAAGGCTATCGATAGAGATTATCTTAACCCAACTTGCTAAAGCCTGACGAGTAATTTATTGAACAGCAAATGAAAATCGCAATCAAATACACTTTTGCAAAAAATAACCCCGCTGAGTCAAAGCGGGGGGAGAAATTGGAAATCTGAATTATAGTTATAGAATGAGTTGTTATTATTTTTTAGCACATGTAAGGTTAAGCGGCGATTGAAATTCTGGCAGCTATTTCAGCAAGTTCTTCATTAATAATACTGCGTGCTTCAGGAACACAGCGTCCACAACAAGTGCCTAGGTCAAGCAAGTCACGAATTTCACGATAAGATTCAGCGCCATTTGCCATAGCATCTTTAATATCTTGATCTGTAATTCCACGACATAAACAAACGTACATTTCTGCTCAACCACAAGGATAAATGCGATAGTTGATATTATTGATAATTATTATCGTTTGTCAATGAAATTCATTTAAAAATGCTGTTTAATTCATCGATTTTCTAGATAAAAAAATACCACCTCATAGGTGGTATTTTTTAAGATATTGAAATTATTTAGAAATAATCACAACACCATCCATTTCAACCAGTGCGCCTTTAGGTAAACTTGCAACGCCTAATGCTGCACGCGCTGGATACGGCTGAGCGAAATATTCACCCATAATTTGGTTTACCAATTGAAAGTGAGATAAATCAGTGAGGAAAATATTCAGTTTGGCAATATCAGCTAAAGAACCACCAGCAGCTTCACAAACTGCTTTTAGATTATCAAATACACGACGAATTTGAGCTTCAATGCCCTCAACCAATTCCATGCTATATGGATCTAATCCAATTTGTCCTGAAAGATAAAGTGTATCGCCGACAAGAATGGCTTGAGAGTAAGTACCAATTGCAGCAGGTGCATTTTCAGTATGAATGACTTGGCGGGACATCTATTTCTCCATTATTCAAATCTAGCTTCATCATAAAGGATGAACACTATAGGTGAAAGCTCTAATCTGTATTTGTTTAGCAAGCTTGTGAGACTTCTTCAACCGCAAGAGGAGCTGACATGCGTGAAATACGCGGAAAACCAAATTGCATGCGGAGTTCACGAATGATTTGCGCAATTTGCTGACGACTATGAACAACAATACTCAGATAGGTTTTTGAATCGTATTTTCGAACGGACTCGATTCCTATTTTTGATTTACGGCAGATATAAATCAGTTCTGAAATTTGCTCATCACTTAATAATAGATCGATACACAAGTAAGCATTGAAGTTGATTTCTGATTCACCTTCATCTTTCCAGTGCAACGGCATAATATTTTCAGGGTGTAACTGTTGTTCGTGTAGAAGGTTCTTACAGCGAGCACGGTGAACAATAAGACCGCGGCGAGATAAATGTCCCTGAATAGGATCGCCTAGCACTGCATTACAACAATGGGCATATTTTACATCTACACCATCAGTACCTAAGATCAGGCGACTTGATGCTTGATCTTGATGATGATCTTGAGCAAAGAGATGGTTCGCCACAAGTTGTGGGAGCAAATCACCTACAGCAATTTGTTCAAAAAGTTGATTCTTGGTTGGAATATGGCGCCATTGTAATAGTTCAGTCCAATTTTGATCGGTTAAATCATGAATAGAGGTATTAAATAACTTTAATGCACGATTTAAGGCTTGTTGACCGACGAGGCGCTGTTCATCAATATCTTGGTCTCGCAAAATATTTTGAATAGAGCGTCTCGCTTTTTGAGTGTTGATAAAGCTCAGCCAATCAGGGTTGGGTGAAGCGAGAACATCTGTAATCACCTCAATGACTTGACCACTGGAGAGTGGTGTAGAAAGCGGTTTGATTTCACCATCAATTTTACAGCCTACTGCATGGTTACCTAAGAACAAGCTTGCAGAGTAAGCGAAATCTACTGCTGTCGCTCCTTGTGGTAACTCATGTAAGTGACCTTGAGGAGTATAGACCCATATTTTTTCTTGATGTAGATAATCCAATAGATCATTAAACGTGGTCTTTGCACAGTCGCCACCGACTAAGGTATGCAAATTCTGCATAGATGCCTGAATGGCAGATCGGCATGTTTGAGGAGCATTTTCACCTAATACCACACCAAATCGCGCAGCCTTACGCATAAGTTCAGTTTGAATGGTGAGCGAAAGCGTGGTTTTCTCGCCTTTCAAACGAAGCATCAAGGATTGATTGCCACCAGGAAGAGGGCGGCGGATATGATCTTGGTAATTTAAAACTTGGAAATTATCTTTTAACAACTCAACTAAACGATCGCAATCGGCAATGGTCTGGAGTACGATTTCAAACGCATGACTATGTGTGAGTTCTTGAAGGTTAATTTCGTTTTTAACAAAGTGGCGTAATAATTCAATGTTATTGTTTTTCTTTTTAATCCGCCCAGGAATATTGGAGTTTTCCAAGAGATCGCTCAAATGCTTTTCCCAAATGGCTTGGTACTTACAGCGTTGCGGTTTGGTTTGCGCCAAAGCATCTTGTACATCATTGAACATATCTAAATCAAGATTTTGATAGCAGAGGTGTTCAAGATTGTCAGCCATTTCATTCATGCCGACCAAACGCGCCATTGGCACAAATATATCAAAAGTTTCTTGTGCAATACGGGCACGTTTATCCGGTCTTAAAGCTTCCAAAGTCGTCATATTGTGGTAACGATCTGAAAGTTTAATGATGATCACACGAGGATCTTGTAATGTGGCTTGTAGGATTTTTCGGAATGAGGCTGCTTTATTATATTCTTTGTCACTAGAGTGGCTTAATTTCGTAACACCATCGACCAGCTCAGCCACTGTTTTGCCAAATTTTTCAGTAATGTCTTCTTTGCTAAAGTCGGTATCTTCAATGACATCGTGCAGTAGTGCTGCCATCAACGTTTCTGGGTCTAGGCGCATATGCGCCAGAATACAACTTACGGCTATCGGATGCAGAATATAGGGTTCACCGCTTTTGCGTGTAATACCATCATGCGCCATGTCAGCATAATCGCAGGCCACAAGTACTCTGTCGACGTCCTTTTCAGATAAATACGCGTCGATGATGACTTTTAGCTGTTGCTTAGCTTGGCTGACCAATGGGCCTGGCATACTACACCTTTGAATCCGTGGAAGAGAGTAAAAAGTAAAAGACTTTACTAAAAATTCATATTGCTACAATGCTCTATTTTTAAATAGAGAATAGATCTAATTTTTTTAACAAATTTTTTCAATTTTGTCGAATCATTCTCTAAAAAAATTCAATAAAAAAGCCTAGTCATTGGACTAGGCTCTTTTAAATGCAGGTCTTAAGCTTATTGGAAAGAAAAACCATCTAAGTTTAAGTTATTTGCAGAAAGTGCTAAATCTAAGCTAGACGTTTGATAATCTTGCTCACGTTGTTTCAAGATATCTTTAGTGACATGACCTTCAGCGATTTCACGTAAAGCAACCACTGTTGGTTTGTCATTGTCCCATTCTACAGTTGGTTCGATACCTTGACGAGCAAGTTGACGCGCGCGTTTGCTTGCCACTAGTACAAGCTCAAAGCGGTTGTCCACATGGTCTAAACAATCTTCAACGGTTACGCGTGCCATAAGAGTTCTCGTATGTATGAAATTTTTTAACAGACTGCGCAGTATAAAATGCTTTGTCTATAGACTCAAGTTTAATCACGAATTCGGTGTGATTAATTTTTGAATTAAATCTTTATGTCGGTGAGCCTGTTGTGATAATGAAAGACGGTTCGCATTAATGACAGACTCAAGATCATGTAAAGCTTTATTAAAATCATCATTCAAGATGATGTAATCGAAGTTTACGTACTGTTGCATATCTTCTACCGCACAACTTAAGCGATGTTCAATCACTTCAACAGAATCTGTACCGCGGTTTGATAGGCGTTGTCGAAGATCAAATTGTGTAGGTGGAAGAATGAAAATTTGTTTTGATTCAGGAAAAAGTTTGCGAACCTGTTCTGCACCTTGCCAATCAATTTCAAGTAAAACATCATGACCTTTTGCAAGTTGTTCTTTTACAGTCGCTTGTGAAGTGCCGTAGTAGTTACCGAAAACTTCCGCGTATTCGATGAAACCACCTTGATTGACTTGCTCAATGAAAGATTCTTTGCTGGTAAAGTGATAATGCACACCATCTAATTCACCAGGACGTTGACCTCGAGTAGTGTGTGAAACAGAAACGTGTAAATTGCTTACGCGCTCAAGTAGGGCTTTAACTAATGATGTTTTGCCAGTTCCAGAAGCAGCTGAAACGACAAACAAGAGACCCGACATGATATTTTTCCTGATATGATAAAATATCTTCTCTATTTTAGAGCAGAGTGCTTTTAAACTAAATAGCAATTCGCATTTGTTTTAAAAAATATTCTGATTCATTGACCAAATTTTAGCGATCGTTTGAGGGTCTTATGGAAATTGTTTTAGCTAATCCACGTGGTTTCTGTGCTGGTGTAGACCGCGCTATTGCGATCGTTAATCGTGCACTTGAAAGCTTTAATCCTCCCATTTACGTTCGTCATGAAGTGGTACATAACAAATTTGTTGTGGACGATTTACGCCAACGTGGTGCAATTTTTGTAGATGAATTAGATGAAGTTCCTGATGACAATATCGTGATTTTTAGTGCACATGGTGTATCAAAAGCTGTGCAGCAAGAAGCTGAGCGCCGTGGACTAAAAGTATTTGATGCCACGTGTCCTCTCGTGACAAAAGTGCATATCGAAGTCACAAAATATGCGCGTGAAGGGATTGAAGCCATTCTGATTGGTCATGAAGGGCATCCTGAAGTTGAAGGCACCATGGGTCAATATGATCTGAAAAATGGTGGTGCAATTTATCTGGTTGAAGATGAAGATGATGTTGCTGCTTTACAGGTGAATAATCCTAATAAGTTAGCATTTGTCACTCAAACGACACTTTCAATTGATGATACTGCAAAAGTCATTGATGCTTTACGTGCTAAATTCCCAGCCATCCAAGGGCCACGTAAAGATGATATCTGTTATGCAACTCAAAACCGTCAAGATGCGGTCCGTGATTTAGCGACTCAATGTGATGTCGTTTTAGTGGTTGGTTCTCCAAACTCTTCGAACTCTAATCGTCTTCGCGAATTGGCAGAGCGAATGGGTAAGCATGCTTATCTCGTGGATAATGCGGATGAGCTGAAAAAAGAATGGTTTGCTGAAACCACTAAAATTGGTGTTACCGCAGGTGCTTCAGCACCTGAAATTTTGATTAAACAAGTGATTCAGCGTCTACAAGATTGGGGCGCTACGTCACCACAGGAATTAAATGGGCGAGAGGAGAATATAACCTTTAGCTTGCCTAAAGAATTGAGAATTCAAGTTACTCAAGCTTAATAATGAATTATCAATGACATACAGGATAAGTGAACAGATTTTAAAAGTGTGATCTTATCCTCATTTTCATACCATTTATCATAACTATGTTGGCTTTATAATTATAAAATATTACTTTTGTAACATTAATAAATAAATACAAAAGTTTGAATATGAAAGACTTACAACGGGGCTTTACCATTATTGAGCTGTTGATTACCACAATTGTGCTATCAATCACAGCAACCATGGCTATTCCATCTTTTAAAAATATTGTTGCGCAATATCGCCTAAATTCAGATGTGCGTGAATTATCAAACGTGCTGATGATGGCGCGTAATCAAGCAACATTGTTAAGAAAAGATGTGACTGTAGATCTTCAGTCGAATCAATCAGATAGCAGTACAATCTTTCATTGGACACCAAAAGCGCAAAATAAATTGACTTCATCACAAGAAAAAGTCACATTCTGGATGGATGGGGGAATTTCTGACTTTACATCTGACATAAATTTTTCTATTTGTAATAAGGTGTTAGGTGTTTCTAAAACGATAGCAATTACAAGAATGGGAACACAATATTTAAAAGCAGAGGGGACATGCTAATGCGTGCTGCGCAACAGGGGGTAGGAATGATTGAAATTCTAGTTGCCTTATTGGTTTTGGCCATTGGTGTATTGGGGTTTTCATTTTTACAAATGCGCGCAATTGATGCTTCACATGAAGCAATGTCTAAATTACAAGCCATGAATTTAGCACGTGACTTATCTGAGAAGATACGTGCGAACTCAAATGCTTATACTCAGTATCAAGCCAGAATAAATGCAGAAACACAAACAACTACAGCCAAATCATGTGTGCAAAAAGGAACGACGAATCCATGTGTTCAAGCAGCCGATTTTGCCCATTATGATGCTGCCCAGATAATAAAAAATGCCAATGGTCTTGGTATGAGTATCAAAAGGCTTTGTTGCACAAACCTAGCATCAAAAGCTTATTCAGCAATATAATTTCAAAATGAATAAGCCTGCCTCTAAAATCTACCGTACAACCA
>NZ_JBWYIQ010000018.1:0-64392 GCF_056779795.1 Acinetobacter sp. ANC_7682
ACTCATTGAGATGTGTCATAGTATTCGTCGTTAGAAAACAATTATTGTGACATTATTTCAATGAGTTATCTATTTTTGTCGTGTACAGAGGAACAATTTGCAGTCTTCTTGACTAAACAAGGCTATGGGCTGGCAGATGCTATTGTGATTCAAATGCCAAATATAGCAGAGTTTTTTATTGCTTATTTTGCAGCTTTGCGGATAGGGATGCGACCAGTGATGAGTTTACCAGCACACCGTCATGCCGAAGTAAGTCATTTTATTCAGCAAACAGATGCTAAATTGTATATCTGTGCAGATAAGCATCAAGGCTTTGATTACAGATCCTTAGCGCAAGAGTGCCAGCGCAGATGTCCGACTTTACAGCAAGTGATTGTCGTTGGTGATGCAGGCGATTTTGATCCTTGGCCGAATCTTGCATCGTTTAAAAATCATATGGTTTCAAAGCCCAAATTAACGGCTCGCCATGTGGCTTTTTTTCAACTTTCAGGGGGCAGTACTGGCACACCAAAACTTATACCAAGAACACATGATGACTATTTGTATAGTGTTCGTGCCAGTGCAGATATTTGTGAACTTGATACAGAAAGCCGTATGCTTATGGTGCTTCCAGTAGCACATAATTTCAGTATGAGTTCGGCTGGTTCATTGGGGCTATTTTATGCAGGTGGAACACTTATTTTAGCGAAAGATCCTTCTCCCCAAACTGTATTTCCACTCATTGAATCGCACAATATCACGCATGTTGCTCTTGTCCCTGCATTAGCAGCAACATGGGCTGAAGCTGTTCAAAATGGCGCAACAAATATTTTTAAAAAATTAACGACCTTACAGGTCGGTGGAGCAAGGTTGCCAGATGCTTTAGCTGAAAAGTTGATTGATCAATACCAATGCCGATTACAACAAGTATTTGGTATGGCAGAAGGCTTGGTGAATTACACGCGTTACGATGATCCGAAAGAAGTCATTATAGGTACCCAAGGTTCCCGTATAAGTCCAGATGATGAAATAAAAATCGTCGATGAGGAGGATCACGAGCTGCCATTGGGTGAGGTGGGGCATCTTTTAACTCGCGGCCCTTATACCATTAGAGGTTATTATCGGGCTTCAGAACATAATCGAAGTGCTTTTACCTTAGATGGATTTTATCGCACTGGTGATTTAGTTCGATTAACGCCAGAAGGCAATATTATTGTTGAAGGGCGAAGTAAGGAACAAATTAATCGTGGCGGTGAAAAAATCGCGACGGAAGAAGTCGAACAGGTTTTAAATCAACACCAACAAATCATCTTGTCCGCCTTGGTTGCACAACCAGATCCAATGTTAGGAGAAAAAAGTTGTGCATTTATTCAATGGCGACCTAACAACCAAGATGCATCAGAAACAAGGCTGAAAATGCAAATTAGACAATTCGTTCAAGCATACGGTCTGGCGACCTATAAGATCCCAGATCGCATCGAATTTATTGAAGAAATGCCTTATACGGCATTGGGCAAAATCGACAAGAAACAACTCAGAAAACGCCTCACCGAAGACACGATTTAACTAAGGAAATAAAATATGGCAATCCCACGTATTGCAAGTTATCCCATGCCATCTGCTCAAGATTTTCCAGTTAACAAAGTTGATTGGACTTTAGATGCGTCACGGTCGGTTTTATTGGTACATGATGTTCAGCAATATTTTTTAGATTTCTATGATCAAACCCAAGCGCCCATTCCGACATTAATCCGAAATTGTAAAGCTCTTATTGATCAGGCACATGCACTAGGAATTCCAGTGTATTACA
Source organism: Acinetobacter sp. ANC_7682 (assembly GCF_056779795.1). Lineage (NCBI taxonomy): Bacteria > Pseudomonadati > Pseudomonadota > Gammaproteobacteria > Moraxellales > Moraxellaceae > Acinetobacter > Acinetobacter sp. ANC_7682. Next base: position 1,790 of record NZ_JBWYIQ010000018.1, read on the forward strand.
CCGCACAACCTGGAGATCAGACGCCAGAACATCGTCAACTATTAACGGATTTTTGGGGTAAAGGTTTGTCAGCTGATCCAGCATTGACCAAAATTATTGATCCACTTCAACCAAAAAATGAAGACACCGTGCTGACAAAATGGCGCTATAGCGCATTTAAAAAAAGTGATTTTGAGCAGCAAATCAAAAAAGCCAATCGCGATCAATTAGTGATTTGTGGAGTATATGCCCATATTGGTTGCTTATTAACAGCTGCGGAAGCATTTATGCTGGATATTCAAGCGTTTATGGTGGGTGATGCCTTGGCGGATTTTAGCCGAGAAGAACATGATCTTGCACTAAAGTATGCGACTGGGCGCTGTGCAAAAGTCATGGATACTCAGACTGTGATTAACGCCTTAGGTCAGGGGCAATGATCATGAATGAATTAAGCATGCTTGAGTTAAAAAATATGGTCGCACATCAATTGAATTTACCTGTAGATGAAATTCAGCAGGAAGATAATTTATTTATGTTAGGACTTGATTCAGTCAGTCTTATGACGCTGGTTGGATTGCTACGTGAAAAAGGCTTTCAAATTGAATTTCAAGATCTGGTGGAGGAGCCAACGTTGAATGAATGGAGTGATCGTCTTAAATTGAATAGAGATTGATGTAAGACTAATGTGCATACCTTGAGAATCAACACATGCACAATCAACGGCCCTAGCCAAAGTACTTATAGCCAAAGGCCATTTTCGTTAAATTATTCGCTAACGTGAGTGGATCTTACATGCAATTAGAAAAATACTATTCTGATCAACAATGGAAAAAAATCCAAAATTTTGCCGAAACAAAGCAAAGCCCTTTTTTAGTTGTTGATTTAGATCAAGTGCAAACTCAATTTATTGAGTTGCAAAATAGCTTTCCAAAAGCCCATATTTATTATGCAGTGAAAGCAAATCCAGGTCGTGAAATTATTCATAAACTTGATCAACTTGGCTCATATTTTGATGTTGCATCAATTTATGAGTTAGACAAAGCGCTTGAATGTGGAATTCATCCAGATCGTATTTCATACGGTAATACTATTAAAAAAGCTTCAGACGTTGAATACGCTTACCGAAAAGGAATCCGTTTATTTGTTACCGATGCGGAAGCAGATCTCGCACAAATTGCCGAATTCGCACCGAACTCTAAAGTCTTTGTCAGGGCAATGGTAGAGTCGGGAGGTACAGCAGATTGGCCACTTTCACGTAAATTTGGATGCCACCCAGATATGGCGGTTGATTTAATGGTGAAAGCTAGACAATTGGGTTTAATACCCTTTGGCGTGTCATTCCATGTCGGTAGTCAGCAACGTGATGTCACTGTATGGCGTTCAGCTTTAACGGTAGTGAAGCAAATATTTAATACTTTGAAAGACCAATACGGTATCAGTTTACAATTAATCAATTTGGGTGGTGGTTTCCCAGCACATTACTTAGCTGATGTTGACAGTATTCAAAGTTATGCGCACGAGATTCAACGCTATCTTGATGAACACTTTGATGATCAGGTGATATTATTTTTGGAGCCAGGCAGATCGTTGGTGGGTAATGCTGGTGTGATTGTTTCAGAGATTGTTCTTATCGCCAATAAATCAGCACATGATGATAAACGATGGGTCTATACGGATGTGGGCGTCTTTAATGGACTAATTGAAACTTTAGGTGAAATGATCAAATATCCTATATATACACCTAAAATGCATTCAGCACATGAACATTCAAGTGTTGTGCTTGCAGGACCGACCTGTGATTCAACAGATATCATGTATGAAAAAGTGCCTTATCAGTTACCTAAAAACTTGAGCATTGGAGATCGACTTTATTGGTTAAGTACTGGAGCTTATACAACCTCTTATGCTTCGGTCGAATTTAATGGTTATCCACCTTTAAAAACGTTCTATTTAGATTGATTTTAGGAATGATGCTATGTGGTTGGTAGTCAGTCGCTCAAGCTGCGAGCCACATAGCCTAACCCTCACAGAAGCGTTATCATAATGCTAAAATCTTGATGGGTAGGCTCATGAAAATCGTTGCAGATGAAAATCTGGCATTCACAGATTATTTCTTTTCAGAATTTGGCGATATTGATAATAAAGCTGGTCGTACCTTAAAGCATGAAGATGTGGTCAATGCTGAAGCCTTATTAGTACGTTCTGTGACGAAAGTGAATTCTGCGCTCATTCAAAATACTGCATTAACCTTTGTGGGTAGTGCAACGATCGGAACAGATCATTTGGACATTCCAGCAATTGAACAGCAAAATATTCAATGGTCAAATGCTGCAGGATGTAATGCCCAAGCTGTTTCTGAATATGTTATTACTGCGTTATTAGCTCTAAATCCTCATTTGCTAGATGCAGAACAAGATTTCACTTTAGCCATTATTGGACTGGGTAATGTCGGTTCTCGACTCGCACATATGGCGAAACTATTGGGATGGAACGTCATCGGGGTTGATCCTTTTGTACAAAGAAAAAATATTCAGCAAGTCACTTTAGATGAAGTTTTCTCGAAAGCAGATGCAATTTCTATCCATGTGCCATTAACCACTTCAGGGATGCATGCAACCCGACATATGTTTAATGCTGAGACCTTAAAAAAGCTTAAACCATCTACAATTTTAATTAATTCTGCCCGTGGTCCAGTCATTGAAGAACAGGCTTTGATTGCAGATATTCGAGCAACAGGTCGTAAAGTTGTACTAGATGTCTTTGAGCATGAACCAGTCATTACGGAAGAGTTACTGGATCTTGTGCAATTGGTGACACCTCATATTGCGGGGTATAGTCTTGAGGGTAAAGCGCGTGGTACCCAGATGATTTATGATGCTTTTTGTCAGCATTTCGGCCATCAACCTTCAAAACAGTTCGAAACCCAATTGCCTACATGTGAACAATATTTTAACAATAGTGATCTCAAGCACACGCTGAAAACTCAATTAAACCATATCTACGATATATTTAGAGATGATCAGAACTTAAGAGCATGCCTCAAAGATGGGAAAGTAGATCAAGCCTCATTTGATCAATTACGCAAAACTTATCCATTACGCCGTGAATGGGCTGCTCATGGAGGGCCTCAGGCATGACTGACTCTCTGAGCTATCTACCAACTTGCGATTTTGCTGCCATGAAAGCCAGAGCGAGGATGTATCAACAGATTCGCCAATTTTTTTTAGAACGTGATGTTTTGGAAGTTGAAACTCCAATTTTATCTCATGCTGGAGTAACTGATGTCCACTTGGCGTCAGTTGAGGCAAGCCGTCATGTACATGGTCATTTGAAAAAGCACTATCTTCAAACTTCACCAGAATTTGCCATGAAACGACTGTTGGCAGCAGGAGTAGGGCCAATTTATCAAATCTGTAAAGTTTTTCGTGATGATGAACATGGCCGTAAACATAACAGTGAATTTACCATGCTTGAGTGGTATAGACCTGATTTTAGTCTCAAAGACTTGATGTTTGAAGTTACAGATTTACTCAATGTCACTTTGGCACATCGTTTTGGCGAAGTGCGACCTACGATTTTAAGTTATAAACATGCATTTATAGATCGCTTAGATTTTAATCCACTTAAATCCACATTAGAGGAATTAAAGGATTGTTGTAATCGTGTTGGGTTAAATCTAGATCTGGGTGATGATCGTCTAGGATATATCGACCTGTTATTTTCGCATATGGTGGAACCGAGCTTAGGTTTTGATACACCTGTATTTTTAACGGATTTTCCACCAGAACTTGCTTCTCTTGCAAAAACTCGAGTTGATGAAGATGGGGAATTGGTTGCAGCACGTTTTGAGCTTTACATTGAGGGCTTAGAGTTAGCAAATGCTTATGATGAGTTGATTGATGCAGATGTATTGCGTTCCCGTTTTGAAGCCGATAATGCTGAACGTGAAAAATTAGGCTTAGATGTTATGCCAATAGATGAAAATCTCTTAGCAGCATTGCCTAAAATGCCAGAATGCTCAGGTATCGCATTGGGGATCGATCGTTTACTGATGGTGGCAACAGAGAAAATGAAACTAGAGCAAGTGATTACATTTCCTGCTGATCGCTCATAAGATTTTTCTCTTCAGGATAAAGGACGATCTTGAGGAGTTAATATTTTGACAAATGTTGTGCTATACGCTTTAAAACCGTGATTTAAATAAAACTGATGTGCAGGTAATCTTCAGCACGATTACCACTACTGACCACAATTTTTGAATACCTTGTTGACTGGCTATATGTTCAACGTGAGCCAACAGTTTTTGACCAATCCCTTTATCGCGATGCGCCTGATCTACAATGAGTACTAGAATGCGAAAATACGGATCAGCACATTCACATGATATTTCTTCAACAAAACCAATATATGCGACAACTTGTCCATGGTCGATAAATACTAGGGTTGTATAACGCTCCTGGGCTTGCAACCTCATCAAACGTTCTTTCATAACTTCTGTTTGAGTTGGATAGCCGATTTGGGTAGTCAATTCAGCGATCGCTGCAACATCATGGTTTAAATTTACAGGTTTAATCAGTATTGTCATGGCTATTGAAACATGATTTATAAGTATGAATTGAACTATGTTTAAATAATTTAATCTTTCATGTATTTTGTTTAGATAAATTTAATATTTTATCTTTTAATATTGGATTTGATTCATTTTTTCAACGTGAAGATTTAAAACAATAATCATAGGCGACGATATGTCTTTTTCTATATTTTTATCTTTTGTAATTTATACAATTGTGACATCCATAACACCTGGACCTAACAATTTGATGGTCGCAACCTCAGGAGTGAACTTTGGACTCCGTGCGACTTATGGACACATTTTAGGTGTAGCGATCGGTTTTGGGGTCATGGTGATTTTGGTTGGTTTAGGAATTGGTACATTACTGAGTCAAAATCAATTGGTTTACGAAATTCTAAAGTTGATCGGTATTGCTTATTTAATCTATTTAGCTATTAAGATTGCTCAATCAGGCTCAGTTGAATTAGATAAAACTCAAGCGAAACCCATTACTTTTTTGCAAGCTGCATTATTTCAATGGGTCAATCCAAAAGCTTGGATTATGGCAATGGGCGCGGTGACGACTTATTTAGCTGCAGGCAGTGAATTTTATTGGTATATCATTTTGGGTGTTGTGTTTGGGTTAGTCTGTATTCCATGCACGGGAGCTTGGGGAATACTCGGAGAAAAATTACAAACTTTGGTGCGTACGCCACAGCATCTAAAAATTTTCAATTACAGTATGGCGCTACTATTAGTGGCTTCAATCATTAAACCAATGATTGATTCTTTTAAATATTTTCAACAATCATTCTTTTAAAATACGATTACCTCCTGAGTTTCAGGAGGTAAATATTATGCGTTTACCAAGGATTGATGTTTTTCTCGGTGCGTTGCCAAAGCCTCGATTCTTTTTTGTATCAGCATTTCACCAATATCAGGGCCTTTGATCTCAGGCGGTAAATCAGATGCTTTAATTGAACGAACAATCTGTACCGCATCTAATACATATTTTGCTTGAGGATATTCACGGTCTTCGAGACCTAAGCGACCTTTGGCATCACATTCACATGCTTGTACAAAAGCCTCAACACGTTCAGGACGGCGTAATACATCTAAACGTTGTAATAGACGCCAAAGTGTTCCTGGTTTTAATGTAAACGCCTGATGGCATTTAAGATGTTCTTTGCACACCGCAATTGCCAATTGTTTGGTTTGGGTCGGAACTTTAAGACGTTCACATAAATCAGTCACCGGCTGAACACCACGTTCCTCATGCATGATATGGCGAGGTAACTCATCTTTAGGCGTGAGTGCTTTACCCAGATCATGCACTAATACTGCGAAGCGTACATCCATCGAGTAGTCTGCTTTACAAGCTTGTTGTAATGACATCAAGGTATGAATACCACAGTCAATTTCAGGATGGTATTCAGGACGTTGTGGTACACCAAATAATGCTTCGATTTCTGGAAAGAGGATTTTGAGAGAATCACACTGACGAAGGACTTCAAAGTAAATATCAGCATCACGTTCCATTAAAGCACGGGAAGTTTCTTTCCAAACACGTTCAGGTGTAAGTGCTTGCAATTCACCAGAATCAGCCAAATTTTTCATTAAGGCTATGGTTTCTTCAGCTACTTTAAAACCATACTGATGATAGCGAGCTGCAAAACGGGCAACACGCAATACTCGTAGTGGATCCTCTGCAAATGCATCAGAAACGTGACGTAAAATGCGTTGATTCAAATCTTGATAACCATGATAAGGGTCGAACAACTCACCATCTTCATTCATGGCCATTGCATTTATGGTCAAATCACGACGAATTAAATCATCTTCAAGGGTTACCGAGGGATCGGTAAAAAATTCAAAGCCATGATAACCATGCCCAGATTTACGCTCAGTACGAGCGAGGGCGTATTCATCTTTAGTTTCGGGATGTAGAAATACAGGAAAATCTTTACCAACAGGTTGGAACCCTTGGTTTAAAAGTTGTTCTGGTGTTGCACCGACAACGACATAATCTTTTTCGTGATAGGGGTGTCCGAGCAACTGATCTCGTACTGCGCCGCCTACTAAATAAACTTGCATAAAAAACCTCTATTCTTAGCACCATCATGCATCAGAATAGAGGTTTTCTCAAGTCACAAAACGTGCCCTAAATAAAGGATTAGAGCGCGTTTTTTTCCTCTTCTTGAATTTCTGCAACAGTTAATGCAGTCATATTCACAACACGGCGCGTAGTTGCTGTTGGTGTTAAGATATGAACTGGCTTAGCCGCACCTAATAAGATTGGACCAATTGTTACATTATTTCCTGAAGTTGACTTCAACAGGTTGAATGAAATATTTGCAGCATCTAAATTCGGCATAATCAATAGATTCGCAGAACCTTTGAAGCGCGAGTTCGGGAATGCAAAGCTACGGATATTTTCATCAAGTGCTGCATCTGCATGCATTTCACCTTCAACTTCAAGTTCAGGTGCGATTTCAGAAAGAATTTCATACACTTTACGCATTTTTTGAGCGCTAGGATCAGTCTGGTCAGAACCAAAACTTGAGTGCGACAACAATGCTACACGTGGAGTAATACCGAAACGACGGACTTCTTCTGCTGCTAAAATAGTCATTTCAGCAAGCTGTTCAGCCGTAGGATTACGATTGATGTATGTATCTGCAATGAACAAGTTGCGATCTTCGAGCATCAACGCATTTAAGGTAAAGAAAGTGTTATGACCTTCTTTTAAACCAATGACATTACTCACGAAATCTAAATGAATATCGTAGCTAGAATACGTACCACATAGCATACCATCTGCTAAGCCGTGGCGTACTAACATCGCTGCAATCAGGGTCGAACGACGACGTGATTCACGTTGTGCATACTCAGGTGTTACCCCTTTACGCATCATCAGATTATAGTAATCATCAGCAAACTTTTCGTAATCAGGATTTGTTTCTTGATCAACGATAGTGATATTCACACCATTTTCTAAACGTAAACCTAATTTCTTAATATTCGCTTCGATCACAGCAGTACGACCCACCAAGATCGGTTTTGCCAGGCCTTCGTCTACTGCAATTTGAACAGCACGAAGAACACGAAGATCTTCACCTTCCGCATAAGCAATACGTTTAGGATCAGTTTTCGCTTGAGCAAAAATTGGTTTCATCATAAATGCTGAGTTGTAAACGAACTCAGAAAGACGCTGATGATACACGGAGAAATCTTGGATTGGACGAGTCGCTACACCAGAATCCATCGCAGCTTTTGCAACAGCAGGTGCAATCTCAAGAATCAAGCGTTGATCTAGTGGGCGTGGAATTAGGTAATCACGTCCAAATGATGCAGATTTTTCACCATAAGATGCAGCATCAGCTTCTACATGTGCCATACGAGCAATTGCGTGTACACATGCAATCTTCATTTCTTCGTTAATGGTTGTTGCACCTACATCAAGTGCACCACGGAAGATATATGGGAAGCAAAGCGCATTATTCACTTGGTTCGGATAGTCTGAACGACCCGTCGCCATGATGACATCATCACGAACTTCATGTGCATGTTCAGGCAGAATTTCAGGATCTGGATTAGCAAGCGCGAAGATAATTGGATCCTTCGCCATGACTTTGACCATTTCTTTAGTCAAAATACCCGCAGCTGATAGACCAAGGAACATATCTGCACCAGCAATTACGTCGCCAATCTGAGAACCTTCGATATCTTGAACATAGCGTTTTTTAGACTCGTCTAAACCTTCACGTTTTTTTGTTAAGAGTCCACGAGAGTCAGCAACAATGATATTTTCTTTTTTAGCACCAAGCGCACAAAGAAGATCTAGACATGATAGTGCCGCAGCACCTGCTCCAGAAGCGACGATCTTGATATCTTCAATTTTTTTGCCGTTCAATTGCAAAGCATTTAAAAGCGCTGAACCTACAATAATTGATGTTCCATGCTGATCATCATGAAAAACTGGGATATTCATACGCTCGCGAAGTTTCTGTTCAATATAGAAACATTCTGGAGCTTTAATGTCCTCGAGGTTAATACCGCCGAAAGTCGGTTCAAGAGCAGCAACAATATCTACGATTTTATCTGGATCGTTTTCTGCAATTTCGATATCGAAAACATCAACGCCTGCAAACTTTTTAAACAGGACGCCTTTACCTTCCATCACTGGTTTAGAGGCGAGGGGACCAATATTACCCAAACCGAGTACTGCAGTACCATTACTGACGACTGCGACTAAGTTACCACGTGCAGTATAAAGCGCTGCTTTAGAAGGGTCTTTTTCAATTTCCAAACATGGCACTGCAACACCTGGGGAATATGCTAATGCTAGATCATGTTGGTTGACGAGTTGCTTACTCGGAGTAACGCTGATTTTTCCTGGCGTTGGAAATTCGTGGTAATAGAGTGCTTGCTGTTTTAAAGATTGATCGTCCATCTGAATCCCAGTTATTACAATGTTCCAGCCTTGCTGGTTTTTTGGTTATATCGGTTCGAATATACCACTAGTTGCACATTGATCACAGTTAAAAGTCGAAATTTCATACATATTTAGGACTTTGGTCTAGCCTTTATTTGATTTTTGAGAATTGATATTCATTTTGCAGAAATTGAGTGCTATCAGCGCTATTTAATGGTCTCGAAAAATAATAACCTTGGAAATAATCACAACCTTGTTTTTTTAAATATTCAATTTGCTCGATATCCTCAACACCTTCAGCAACTAATTTCATCCCCATCGTTTTACCCATTGAAATAATTGCATCGACAATAGCATTATTTTTACGAGTGCCAATCTTTGAAATAAAGGCGCGATCAATCTTGAGTGTATCAATAGGATAGTCGGCAAGATATGCAAGTGAAGAATAGCCTGTTCCAAAGTCATCTAAGGCGATTGAGAAATTTTTATCCTTAATTTGGTCTAACAAATCAAAAACATGAGATGATTTATCTAACAATGATGACTCGGTAAGTTCAAACTCTATAAACTCGGGTTTGAGTGAGTATTTGAGCACGGCTTGATCAATAAAATTGAGAAATTCCCCACGATGGATCTGTTGCGCCACGACATTAATAGAAATTTGTAACTTATCAAATCCTAATTCATGCCATATTTTAAGTTGCTTACATGTCTGGAAAATAACAAATTTTCCGATATCTGAGATCAGACTAGTCATTTCAGCAATCGGTATAAAACGATCTGGCATGATGATGCCATACTTTGGATGATTCCAGCGGATTAATGCTTCAAAGCCGCTCACTTGCATCGTTTTACTTTCTATCTTAGGTTGATAGTAAATTTCTAAGTCCTGATTTTTTATAGCAAGTCGTAAATCTCTTTCGAGCTCAATGTCACTGCCAAAAATGGATTCAGGCTTGTTGTCATAATAATAGGCTGTGCTGCCCCCTAGTTTTTTTGCTTCTGTTAAAGCGCTTTCCGCGTGACTATTTAAGCTACCAATTTGTCTACCATGATTGGGGTAAATTGCGATACCCAGTGAGACATGAATCATGTGTTCTTGCCCATCGATGATAAAGGGTATTTCAAAGGCCTCAAGGATCTGATCGACGACTTGTTGGATCGTGTAATGACTATGATTTAAGTTGTAAATCATAGCAAAGTCATCATTATTTAAATATGAAATCAGAACAGCTTTAGAACAGGTATATTTCAGTCTTCGGGAAACTTCTTTGAGAACTTCATCTCCAGTTTGATGATTAATAAACTCATTAAAATGTCTAAATCGATCAATGTTAAGACGAATAATAGAAAAATGGCTCAGAATTTTAGATTTACTAATTAGATACTGGTGTAACTGTAAATTAAAATAAACACGGTTAGGTAAATCTGTAAGTAGATCGTAATTCTCTAAGTAGGCCATTCTTTCAAGATTTTGTTTCCGTTCAGTCAAATCTGAAATGATGCCTACATAATTTAAAATTCTATTTTTATCATCACGAACTGCATTGATATGCAGCCACAAGGTTAATATCTTTCCTGAAATAAATTCTTCTGTGACCTCAGCATCATATTGTCCGGTGAGTAACACCGTTTGAGTTATATCGGCGTGATGTTGGCTGAGTTGGGATGTGGAAGATTTGGTAATATCAAAGATGTGTTTTGAGATAATATCCTGCGGTGGGATGTTGACCAATTCACTAAAATAAGGATTAACTTCTAAAAAACACAAGTTATTGTCTAAAACGAAAACTCCTTGGGCCACTTGATTAAATACATTCGAAGCTAATTTCAATTTTTCTTGTGCTTTTTTTTCACTCTCAATGTCTTGGAAAATACCCACCATTTTAAGAGGTTTATTATTTTTAGGATCACGTGTAATAACTCGACCAATATCTTTAATCCAGAACCACTGATCTTTTACTTTAGTTCTATAATGTGCTTCAAAACGTTCAGTATTTCCTCTTAAATGTCTACGGAGCTCTTTACGATAATTTTCTTGATCTTCTGGGTGAATAAAATCGTTAATTTGATCAGTAGCACTTTGGTAGTGTAAAACCTGATTACCATATTTAATTCCTGAAATTTCAATGGTTCTTTTCTCAATATTCCATAGCCAAGATGAAATTCCAGCAGTTTCATGCGCAAAATCGAGATTAGCTTGATGGTGCTGCAGTCGATCGTTGATCTTATTAATATCGTAGGTTCGTTCAATTACTTTTTGTTCGAGTAATTGATTATGCATTTGTAATTGGCTTTCAATTTCTTTGGATTTTTCAATCTCATTTTTTAGCTTGTCTTGGAGAAGTGATGACTCCATAAGATGTTTTCTAGATTCAGATAGATAGAATTTATTGTGACTATTTAATATTCCAAGACGGCGGTACATCTTATGGGTAAGGAGTGCACAAATAAGTAATACACCAAACCAAATATTAAAGATTAAACTAAAAACATCAGGAGTATTATCTAAAAAAAGGAAATTGGAAAGGACTATGGCCGAAGCTGAAGGCAAAAAAACATAAAGGAAGTATCGTAAACGCTGTGATAAAAATACAATAGCAAAAGTATAAACAATAGATAACATTAACCCAGCTAAAGTCAACATATGTATATCTTTGACTTCTGGATTATGTTCGGGGATAAGCTGTAATACGGTATAAATACCAATAGCTAGACCAGCTCCAGTAATTAAGCAAACCAATTGTGCCCACATGTCTAAGTTAAAAATACTAATTTGATTAGATTTTTTAAAAAAGAGGGTAAAGCAAATACAGATTAAAAGAATGGCGGTAAATATAATGAGCCAAATGGTATAAGGTATTGAAAAGCTTTTGAAATAAAAGAAGTAAATAAGTTGATTATAGATACAGGCAAAGAGCACCCACGCTAAAAAAAAATGCAAATTAGAAGTCGCACTTTTGATCTGGCTATCGAGTACAGAGTTGGAAACATGCTCTCCCTGAACTTCACTCATAACTGGCAATACCTTAATTTTCTTTCTACTTTATTTGAATTATTTTTGAGTACGAACTTAAAAAATATAAATTTAGCGCGACAACTCTTTTCTCATTAAAGTACTGTCTAATTGGATGAAAATCAATTCTATTGTGAGTTAAATCACGGAATTTTGAGAAAATATTTATTAAAATTTGTAATTTAAGATCGATAAAGCAACCACTGGTGCGGTTTCTGTACGTAAAACACGTTCACCAATACACCAATTGATAAATCCATGCTGATTTGCAGATTGGATTTCAGCTTCACTTAATCCACCTTCTGGACCAATGAGTAGCGCTATATTTGAGGAGGCATCATTTAACACATCGACCTCATCTTTATTGGGGGCTAAGACTAATTTCGTTTCAGGGAGTGTGCTATTTAACCATTGTGCCAAAGGGAGTGGAGCTAATATTTTTGGAACAATATTCATTCCACACTGCTCGCAAGCTGCAATTGCTACACCTTGCCAATGATCAAGTTTTTTCTGATCACGGTCGTACTTTAAACGCATTTCGCAACGTTCAGAGGTGAGAAGTTGAATTTCAGATACGCCTAACTCAACCGCTTTTTGAATAGCATAATCCATGCGGTCACCTTTACTCATTACTTGACCAAGTAAGGCATTAAAGTTTGGTGTGCGATTGGTTGGGTTAAATTCTTGAACTAGAACCGAGCCTGTTTTTTTATTGGCTTCAGTTAATTCAACTTGATATTCGCCACCTTGGCCATTAAACAGGGTCGCTTTTTCACCGACTTGTGCACGTAAAACTTTGACCCAATGATGAAATACAGTTTCAGTCAGTTCAACTGTTGTATTTACATTAAGGTCTGCTTCAATAAAAAAACGAGGCATCTGCATTACTCTAAAATCGGTAAAATAAAAACTTCTTTTATCTTCAGTCCCTACATCAAATAAGGTGAACCTAAGCTGTCGATAAAAGAAGTCAGGAGACTTATGCTAGACCGAGGTCTTTTACAAGTTGACGAGTTGGATCAGTGGTGTTCATCGTATAAAAGTGTAAGCTTGGCGCACCACCAGCAATGAGGCGTTCACATAGCTTCACAATCACTTCATGACCAAAGGCTTTAATTGAAGCAGTATCATCACCATAGGCTGCCAGTTGCTTACGAATCCAACGAGGGATTTCAGCACCTGTACCATCTGCAAAGCGAATTAAGTTGCTTGCATTGGTAATTGGCATAATGCCAGGTGCCACAGGAATATTCACACCTTCTTTTTGAATGCGCTCTACAAAGTAAAAATACGCATCTGGATTAAAGAAGAATTGAGTTAAGGCTGCATTTGCACCTGCATTGGCTTTCTCACAAAAGCGTTTAATGTCTAAATCAAAGCTATCTGCTTGTGGGTGCATTTCAGGGTAAGCTGCAACTTCAATCTGGAAGTGGTCACCCGAATGTTCACGGATAAAGCGTACTAAATCCTGAGCATACGGTAATTCACCTAAGCCAACTTGACCGGAAGGTAAGTCACCACGGAGTGCAACAATACGGTCAATCCCTTGAGATTTGTATAAATCTAAAAGTTCAGCGATCCGTTCTTTGCTATCACCAATACAAGAGAGGTGAGGAGCAACAGGCGTGCCTTTGCCATTAAAATCAGCTAAAGTCGAAAGTGTACGTTCACGTGTAGAACCACCTGCACCATAAGTCACAGAGAAAAACTCTGGATTCAGCAACTGCAGTTCTTGGTGAACAACCTTAAGTTTTTCCGCACCTGCATCAGTTTTGGTTGGGAAAAACTCAAAAGAAATTGGAATCTGTTTAGACATGTTCAAATCCTTTGTACTTATTTCTGCAAAATAGAATTCAAAGAAAAGCAGGCTGTTCAGCCTGCTTGTTCAAAGATTAGTATTTATAAGCGTCAGATTTGAATGGACCTTCAACAGCAACCCCAAGGTAGTCCGCTTGTTCTTGAGTTAATTGAGTCAGAACACCACCGAAACCTGCAACCATTGCTGCAGCAACTTCTTCATCTAATTTCTTAGGAAGAAGTTCAACACGAATCGCTGCTTGTTTTTGATCTTCAGGAAGATCAGCAAATTTCTCTGCGAACAAGTGCATTTGACCTAAAACTTGGTTTGCAAAAGAACCGTCCATCACGCGTGATGGGTGACCAGTTGCATTACCAAGATTTACTAAGCGACCTTCAGAAAGAAGAATGAGGTAATCATTTTCATTTTCTGAACGATATACTTGGTGAACTTGTGGTTTAACTTCAACCCACTTATAACCACGTAAGTAGTTGGTATCGATTTCAGTGTCAAAGTGACCGATATTACAAACTACTGCACCTGCTTTTAATGTATCAAGCATTGCAGCGTCACAAACGTGGTAGTTACCAGTCGTTGTTACGATTAAGTCAGTATTTTGAAGAAGGTCAGCGTTAACGTCTTCTTTTTTACCTGTTTGTACGCCATTTTTGTATGGAGAAACTACTTCGTAACCGTCCATACAGGCTTGCATTGCACAGATAGGATCGATTTCAGAAACACGTACGATCATGCCTTCTTGGCGAAGTGATTGTGCAGAGCCTTTACCTACGTCACCGTAACCAATTACAAGCGCACGACGACCAGATAACAGCATATCAGTTGCACGTTTGATGGCATCGTTTAGAGAGTGACGGCAACCGTATTTGTTGTCATTTTTAGATTTAGTTACTGAGTCATTTACGTTGATCGCAGGTACTTTCAATGAACCGTCTTTCCACATTTCGAGAAGACGTTGAACACCTGTTGTTGTTTCTTCAGTAATACCGTGGATTTTTGCGAGTACTTCTGGGTATTTTTCATGAACAAGTGCAGTTAAATCACCGCCGTCGTCCAGAATCATGTTGGCATCCCAAGGCGTACCATTTACATTAATTTGTTGTTCAAGACACCACATGTATTCTTCTTCAGTTTCGCCTTTCCAAGCAAATACTGGAACACCAGAAGCTGCAATAGCTGCCGCAGCGTGGTCTTGAGTTGAGAAAATGTTGCAAGATGTCCAACGAACTTCAGCACCAAGCTCTACCAAAGTTTCGATAAGAACAGCTGTTTGGATTGTCATGTGGATACAACCCAAAATTTTAGCACCAGCAAGCGGTTTAGCCGCAGAGTAACGCTTACGCAGACCCATAAGGGCTGGCATTTCAGCTTCTGCAAGTTTGATTTCTTTACGGCCGTAGTCAGCAAGTGAAATATCGGCAACTTTATAATCTGTAAATGAAGCATTAACCGCGTTCATCACGATCTCCTTATAAAAAACAAAAATTGATCATTATGTTCGCGGATGCCGTTGTTGGTCGATCTGAGCAGATTGACCGATCGTCGAGCCTGGCGCTTTTACATTTTGTACTTGTAAAACGTCGCAGCATCCCTCGACTAGCGGAGTATTGTACTTGGATTTAGTTTTAGTTCCAATCTGAAATTGGTTAATATCTGTTTAAGAAGAATTTTTGAGATAATTGAATGTCAAATATTAATAATTATGAGCTTAAAGAATGGAGTGAAATTAAAGATCAATTCGTTGGAGCAACATTAATTTTAGGAAATGGGGCAAGTATAGCCCTCCATGAAGGCTTCAATTACAAAAAGCTTAAAGAGCTTGCAACTATGGAAAAATTATTTGAGGATGAAAATATAGTAAAATTATTTGATAATTTTGATAAGAAGCAGAACGGAAATTTTGAGTTAATATTAGAATATTTATGGCATACCAAAATTATTAATCAATGTTTAGGATTTGAAAACATCCTAATTGAAAAAACTTACTCTGATATACGAAATGCTCTAATTAAAAGTGTGAATGCAATTCATTGTGATTATACAAAAATTCAACTGAGTGTCGAAGATCTTTATAAGTTCACCTCTCAATTCAAGACGATTCTTTCATTAAATTATGACTTAATTTTGTATTGGTTGGTAATGTATGGAAATAATGAGAAAAAAGATAAACATGAATTTAGAGATGGTTGGATTTATCAAAATTTTAAAGCAGATACAAAATTTCTAAGAAATCCATCCAAAGGGATAGATAACGTCACTTTAGTATTTTATCCACATGGAAATTTAATTTTTTTTAAAAATAAATATGGGCAGGAAATTAAACTTGAAAAAAGAAAAAGGGAGATGCTGAAGCTCTTGAGAGAATAGTTCAAAAATGGAATCGAGATAATATTCCTTTGTTTATTTGTGAGGGGTATCAGTCTGAAAAAGAAAAACAAATACTAAGAAGCCCATACTTAAGTTTTGTTTATAAAGAGGTTATACCGAATATTTTCAATTACAATTCTAATTTAGTGATATATGGTTGGTCATTAAGCGAAAGTGATGATCATATTTTGAAGAGTTTATTCGAGAAATATACGAAAACTGACATATCCATCGCGATTAGCACAAGAAGACAGAGTTTCGATAAGAATAAGCATGATTTTATCAATAAGTTAAAAAAGTATAAAAAGGATATCGATATTATATTTTTTGACAGTGAAAGTTCAGGATGTTGGAACAATCCTGAAAAAGAATAATAATATGCTTAAAAATCAATTTAGAAATTTATATGTCATCTAATATCCCTGAAGAACTAGTTAACCTCGAAGCCAATGCTGGCATTTACGCCGTATGGATGCTCTTTCAACATCTTGGGTTAGACCCAGATATTGAACAACTAAAAGAAGTCTGTGGTTATGTAGAAGGTGATGGAACGACCACGATCGGTCTAGCGGTGGGACTTAAAAAATTTGGCTTAGATGTGGAATTTACCACAGATGAAGACAATGCACTTCAAGAGCAAGAAAAGCTAAGTTATTTAGAAGCTGAAAAACTTGTGCTAAAAATATCTCCCGCAATCAGCTATCAAGATATTCAAATCGCATTTGATGCCAATAAGTTCGTGATCGTGTATTACGATACTTTAGATGGCATTGGTAATCATTCATTGGTATATGACATCAATGAAGAAGAAATCTGCTTTTTTGATAGCTTTGAACCAATGCCTAAAAAAGTATTTGAACAGCAAAGGGCAGTAGACGGGATCTGTAGACAAGCCATCATCGCTGAAGTTAATTAATATCTAAAAGTAAGTCACTATCTTATAGTGTGTTGCTATTTTAAGGTGTGTTATATTTTAAAAAGATCTAAAGTAGCTCAATAAAAAGCCTTCAATCATGAAGGCTTTTGAGACAAAAAAAACGAGATTTATCTTAAGTGCTTGATTGAGCCTTTTCCTGCCAATAATTAGCTTTTTCCTCGTTGACATCCACACCTAAACCATGTGCATAGATGGCAGATAAATCACGCATTGCTTGAGTGTCACCAAGTTCAGCGGATTGAGTCACCAATTCAACAGATTTTTGTACATCTTTTTCGACCACATTACCACGACGGTAATAACCTGCGAGCTCTAAAATCGCAGCAGCATGTTGATGTTTACTTGCTTGCGTGAGCCAGTTAAAACCGTACTCAAAGTTTAGTTTTGCATCCTCAGGATCTTCTTCTAAAACTTCTTTCGCATAATGGGTATAACCTTCCCCTAACCAGTACATCGCTTCGACATGACCCAATTGACCAGCACGTAAAGCCCATTCTTCTGCAAGCGCAATGTCTTCATCGTGTTCACTCGTCATATAAAGTTCAGCAAGTTCAAATTGAGCAGCGGCATTACCTGCATGAGCACGATTTTCGAGAGCAATCGGGACGGTAACACGTTTAGTCATAGTGGGATTCCATGGCTTCAAAGCGAAGCAAAAAATATTAAAGTTGTTCCCTTATTATACTGCAAAACCGATTCAAAGCTTGAGTAGTATGGTTCGAGCCTATTTACTAAGATATTTTGTAGATGAATTACAAATTTAACTATAGGTAAAAGCTATAGATGGGCGACATAAATTAAGGTTTTTTGATGGAATTGAAGTAAAAGTGACAATTTCTTAAATTTCATAAGACCTTAGCATAACTTTTTCCTATGCTGAAAATCCTCTCTAATGCGAATATTAGAGGAGATTGACCATGTCACAGACCAACACTTATTCAGCAGATGTGATCGTACTTGGTGCGGGCCCAGTCGGTTTAACGATGGCGAACGGCCTTGGCCTTGCGGGCTTAAAAGTAAAAGTGATTGAACAGCTCGATCAATTGATTGATTATCCTCGTGCAATTGGTATTGATGATGAATCTCTAAGAACAATGCAATCGATTGGCTTGATCAACAAAGTATTGCCGCATACCACTCCCGATCATGCGATGCGTTTTCTTACGCCTTCAGGCCGTTGTTTTGCAGATATTCAACCTAAAACACGTGAGTTTGGTTTCCCTCGTCGTAACGCATTCGTACAACCTTATGTTGATGCAGAATTATTGGAAGGTTTAGAACGTTTTGACGATGTGGAAGTACTTTTTTCTCGTCAACTCCAAAGTTTTAAGCAGACTGAAGATCAAGTTGAAGTTCAAATCCAAAATAAAGATAAAACAATTGAATATATAACTGCAAAGTATCTTGTGGCATGTGATGGCGGTAATAGCTACGTTCGCCGTATGTTGAATATTCCTTTTGAAGGTAAAACTGCACCAAACCAATGGATTGTTGTCGATATTGCAAACGATCCATTGGCGACACCACATATTTACTTATGTTGTGATCCAGTACGTCCATATGTGTCAGCGGCTTTACCACATGGTATCCGTCGTTTTGAATTTATGGTGATGCCAGGGGAGACGCAAGAGCAACTGAGTCAACCTGAAAACATGGCTAAACTATTATCCAAAGTATTACCAAACACTGAAAATATCGATGTGATCCGAAATCGTGTTTATACCCATAATGCACGTATTGCCAGTAGATTTAAAGAAGGGCGTATCTTACTTGCGGGAGATGCAGCGCACATTATGCCAGTATGGCAGGGACAGGGTTATAACAGTGGAATGCGTGATGCGTTCAATTTATCTTGGAAACTGGCTATGGTCGTACAAGGTAAAGTAGATGCTAAAGTTCTAGATTCTTATCAAGAAGAGCGTCATGAT
Organism: Acinetobacter sp. ANC_7682; assembly: GCF_056779795.1. Lineage (NCBI taxonomy): Bacteria > Pseudomonadati > Pseudomonadota > Gammaproteobacteria > Moraxellales > Moraxellaceae > Acinetobacter > Acinetobacter sp. ANC_7682. Next base: position 20,820 of record NZ_JBWYIQ010000018.1, read on the forward strand.
CATGCCAAAGCGATGATTGATTTATCTGTTACAGCAGGCCATGTGCTAGCTCCGCCTAAAAAATGGCAAGGTACTGCGCGTGATGCTATTTCATATGTCCTAAATTACATTAAACCAGTTAAACAATATTTGTTGGAAATGCGCTTTAAGCCAATGCCACAATATAAATCTGGTATTTTGGTTGGACAGGTCAATAAGACATCACCAATCGGTAAAATGTTTATTCAACCTAAAATGCAAGATAGCACAGGTCATGTGAAATTACTGGATGATTTTATTGGTCAAGGCTTTGCTATTATTGCTTGGGGAGTAGATCCGACTTGGGGACTCACACCAAAAAGTATTCAAAAATGGAAAGCATTGGGTGTGAAATTTATTAAAGTCGTTCCACCTGAACAATTGAATACTGATGCTCATGATGATGAAATATTGACACTTGGGGATACGGAGCATGCGATTCGAGCATGGTTTGGTCGTACTCAATACTCGATGGCATTTTTAAGACCAGATAAATTTGTCGTTGGCTTAAGTATTCCTCAGACGAGCGAAGAGCTCAGTCAAAAACTGTTTGATAAACTTGGCGTTTAATCAAAAAGTTTAAGACTAATCTAAAAGAAAACCTGCAAATTTGCAGGTTTTTTATTTTTAAAATAGCGTTCAAAGTTTTAAAAAATATGACAATGAAAGTGTTGGCTTAGAATATTTTTCACAGTTTGCAAATGCTTACTTTGATCTTGTTTTCTGAAACTCAAATATAAGCTGATATTCGGTAAATCGATTTCAGTTGACTTAATTAAGACATTTTCACTGAGTAAGCTTTCAACATATTTTGGAACAATGGTCCAACCGACTTGCATCGCTACAAGATTAATATTCATTAAAATGTTACTCGAGTATTGAGCAACTTGAATAGATGTATTTAGAGCTTCAAAAATGTTTTGAATTTTATGGAACAAAATCGGTGAGGCAGTTTCCTCGCTCATGATAAATTTTTGGGCAATTAAATCCTGTTTTGAAATACAGTCTAAATGCGCATGGCCTGAATGACGAGGAATCAGCAAGATCAGAGGCTCACTGAACAATTCGATAGAGGCAATATGCTCATCATCGATACATTGGCGAGTGAATGCGACATCAATTTTTTGATCACGAAGTGCTTGGATTTGATGTACACAGCTCAAACTATGAAATTGAATATCTAAATCAGGCTGTTGTGCACGAATAATAGGCATGACATAAGGAAAAATTTTCATTTCTGCCACAGGTAAAAAACCAATATTTAATTTATTTTTCTTGGTATTCGCCATAATTTGAATCTTGTGTTTGGCCTCTTGAGCAAGTTTCAATATATGTCGAGCATCTTTTAAAAAAGTTTCTCCTTCCTCTGTGAGCGATAAGCTTCTGCTTTTACGAATCAGCAGGGATGTACCTAATTCCGCTTCAAGGTCTTTAATTTGCTGGCTTAAAGAGGGCTGCGCTATAAAAAGTTTTTCTGCAGCACGCGTAAAATTAAGTTCTTCGGCAACTGAGACGAAATATTTCAAATGTCGAAGTTCCATGCGTGCCGATCCTTAACCGCCATAATAAATGAGGTTGATTATACGTTTGAATTGCTAGAACTTCAGCGTGATTCACGTTTAAAGCTAATTTAAGAAGAAAAAAACCGACCCATATTTAAATGAAATATTGGTCGGTTTTTTTATCAAGTAGAGTATTTAAATGATGAGGAAGATCAAGCTGATGAATCCAATAAAGGATACGCCCAAAATGATTTTTTTCATTTGTGACTCAAAATAGGTCAGACAAAGTGCAACAAAAAGCGCAGCGAATGTCAGTACACCAATCCAATAACTCATCATATTACTGACTTGTCCTTTGCTCATGCAGAGGATAAGCCCTAACGACAGGAATCCCCATCCAACCATTGAGGCTATTTTCTGGTGTTTAGCACTCAATGTTTGACCAAAAATTTGTTTTTGATGCTTTTGCATTGCACTGGCTAAACCTATAAAACCTAAAGTACAAACTGCCCAAATGAGGAGAAAAAAGCTCATGGTGATTACCCCTCTACCTTAGGTAAAACTTGACTCTTTTTTAATGGAGTTCCTTGATGATTTTGAACTTTGTAAAGTGCAAAATAAAAAACCACTGCTAAAACTAGCATCGCCAGATCGAACGAAGCGATAACCCATTGACCGTGAGCTATAGAACGCCATAAAGGTTGACCACCTGTGATAAAGTTTACAAGCGGAAGTAAAGCGAAAAGCAGGGTAGCGAGACCCAGTAATTCAAGCCAAGCTTGGCGATGGGTGCGAAAAACAGCATAAACAAGTGTGAAGAGCCACACAATAAAGAATGTACGGATTTCCCAGTTTAAACGCATTTCCATGTTGGCAGGGATAAAACGGTTTGCATAAAAATAAGCTGCACAAGCAATAGGTAAGCCGATAATCGCAGCGATGTTGGTAATCTCGACCGTACGATACCCAAAGGATTTATAACCTTGTTTCGCTTGTTGAGGTGCACGTTTGACGCACCATAAAATTAATCCTGTTGCGACCATTAGCGTGCCAACGATACCAGAAAAAAAGAGTATCCAACGTAAGGCTAAATCAACTCCTCGTGCTTCATGTAGAACAGTGGCAACATTGTAAATGCCATTGGGAATAGAAGGATTTTTGAGTTGAGTGGAATCATCTGTAATGTTTTGACCTGTCACACCATTGAAGTCTAAAGTTTCATATACGCCACGATGAGCGATACTTGCGCCGTGTAAAGCACGTAACTCAATGGTCGCCTTCGATGTATTTGGTGCTTTAATTGTGATCGAACCAATCGGATTGTTTTTCCACTTCGCTTCAGCTTGAGTGAGGATCGGAGCAATATCTGTAAGTGGTGCAGGTTCAGCTTTTCGATCTTGGTTGCGCGTACGTCGACTTTCACCTCGATTCTTTCTCTCACCATCCATTTTGTTAGTATGTTCATTTGATGCTGACTGCGTACCACGAGCCTCAATTTCTGTACGCGCATTCATCATCGAGCGCTGATTTCCTTGCGGTTGATCAGTACGAGTCTGCCCTTGTGGTTCTGCTGGATTTTGAATTAAGGATTTTCGTTGGTCTTGTAGAAAGGCGCCACGATTGTCATAAATTTGCTGTACCCCCCACGGCATGATGGTAAACAATAATAAAAGTAAACCACTAAAAGTGATCATGATATGAAAGGGAAGTGCGAATACAGCTGTTGCATTATGTGCGTCTAACCAAGAACGCTGTCCTTTACCTGTTCTAAAGGTAAAGAAATCTTTAAGGATTTTCTTATGGGTGATGATGCCACTAATAATTGCAACAAGCATAAACATGGTTGCTATGCCCACAATCCAACGTGACCATATACGTGGCATTCCGTATAATTCAAAATGGAAACGATACAGAAAACTACCCCCACGGGTTTCACGGGCTTCTAATACTTCACCTGTGGCACTGTCAATCGTCACACGTTTACCACCGCGACGAGCATTGGGATCTTCTCCGACACTCCGGATATTCAGTGTGGTGTAATTTTGACGAGCATTGGGTAATTGAATTCCCCAGCTCCCTGCATCAGCATGATTATTCTGCAAATATTGCAGAGCCACTTGCGTCTGCTCGAGTTGAGATTGGCTTGGAATCGATTGGTGATACTCGGGCTTCATCCATGTACTGATTTCTGCTTGGAAAAAACTCAAAGTACCAGTTACAAAGATGGCATACAGCAACCATCCTAGTATCAAACTAGCCCAAGTATGTAACCATGACATAGACTGACGTGGGCTTTCAGCTTTGGCATCACTTCTCATGAATTAGTTCCCCATGATTTTATAGATGAGAAATAAAGCAAGGCTAGGTAAGACGATGCCCAATGTGGCTTTCCTGGTTTTGTGAACCATAAAAACCCAAATAAACGCTGCACACTGTAAACAGAAAGCAATGAGCGTTGCTGACATCGCTGCGCTCGATTGAAATGTGCTAAATGTTTGTGCAATCACGATAGCAGAGAGGGATGCAAGCAAATAACCTCCAATACCCGCCAATAAAAAACGATAGAGCACCATCAGGCGATAACTGATAGAAACTGATTTAGTAGTCTTACGAGTTTTTTTTACTTGATTCCCAAGTGTTAACTCGCCTGGTAGTTCGAATTCTGTACTGTTCATAAAAGTAAGAAATTGTGAGTGTATGTAATCATTGTAAATGATAACAATTATTGTTTATCTTTAGAATTATAAATTTGGCATTTTAGAAATAAATTTTTAATTGAATTAGCTTGGGCATGTTAATTGCAGCGTTGTAGATATTTTTTATCGATAGGTAAAATTTATGACGTATCAAGTTTTTTACTGTAAATCTAATCCTGATGCTCAATTTGTGTTGTTATCTTCAGGGCTAGGAGGACATGGACATTTTTGGCATCCTCAATTAGATATATTGACTCGTTTTTTTCATGTTATTACATATGATCAAGAAGGATGTCATGCAGATGCTGCATTACTAGCACCAACTTATTCAATGACCGATATGGCAATGCAAGTTATACAGATTTTAGAGGATCTAAAGATCGATGAATTCCATTTTATCGGTCATGCTTTAGGTGGGCATATTGGAGCGGAGTTAGCCGTTTTAATTCAAAATACAAAATTGGAAATGTTGAGTTTGACCAGTATTAATGCCTGGGACTCACTAGACCCACATACGCTCAAATGTTTCGAAGCTCGAGAATCGTTATTACAAAATGCTGGTGCAGAGGCATATGTTAGAGCTCAAGCATTATTTCTTTATCCACCCGTATGGATCTCTGTTAATATCGATCAAATACAACAAGCAGAAAATAATCAACTCCGAAACTTTCCACCAAAAGAGAATCTACTAAGACGTCTGAAGGCTTTAAAGGAATTTAAAATAACAAATGAACATATCACCGCACTTCAACGAACTCCAATTCACTTGATTGCAAACCGTGATGATTTCTTGGTTCCAGTACATAAGACTCTTGATCTTCAGAAAAATTTTGTACATGCACAATGCTCAATTTTTGATGTAGGTGCACATGCTTCTACTGTGACTGAGCCAAATATCACTAATCAGGCACTTATTCAATTTCTTCGATCACTCTAGCATTTGAAACTTTTCAATTGCATATAAAAACCCACGATTGAGATCGTGGGTTTTTTAATTATTTTACCAAATGGTATTTTTTGGAACATCTTGTGCACTTTTTTATGACGTTATTTAGGAGTAATGGGTATTGGGATTATGTGATTAATTTATCATAAGGTAAAATATAAAATTATTAAGTTATTGTAATATATAATAAAATAATAATTGGCACAGCATTTGCTAAATATCTAATACAAGCTCGAAAGCTTAATCCTACTAAATCAAATTTAACTGATCGTTAAATTAGGAGTGTTAGATATGAAAATTGGTGTCTTTTGTCCGATCGGAAATAATGGCTGGTTACTCTCAGAAAATGCTCCTCAATACAAACCAAGTTTTGAGTTAAATAAAAAAATTGTCCAACGCGCAGAGCATTACGGTTTTGACTTTGCATTGTCTATGATCAAGCTGCGTGGTTTCGGGGGTAAAACTGAGTTTTGGGATCACAACCTAGAAACTTTTACGCTTATGGCGGGGCTTGCTGCAGTCACCAGCAAAATAAAAATTTATGCAACAGCTGCGACGCTAGTGATGCCGCCTGCCATAGTTGCACGCATGGCATCTACGATTGATTCAATTTCGAATGGTCGTTTCGGCCTAAATGTCGTCACAGGTTGGCAAGCGCCAGAATATACCCAAATGGGCATGTGGCCCGGTGATGAATATTTCGGAAAGCGTTACGAATACTTATCTGAATACGTACAAATTCTGCGTGGATTATGGGCAACAGGTAAATCTGATTTTAAAGGTGACCATTTCCAAATGGATGATTGCCGAGTTAGCCCACGCCCGCAAGCAGAGATGAAAATTATCTGCGCTGGTCAATCGGATACAGGTTTGGAATTTTCTGCTCAACACGCTGATTACAATTTTGTTTTTGGTAAAGGGCTTAATACACCAACAGCATATGCAGAAATCAACGATCGTTTAAAAGCAAAAACAGATATTACGGGTCGTGATGTTCAAACCTACGTTTTGTTCATGATTATCGCTGCTGAAACAGACGAAGAAGCGATGGCGAAGTGGCAACATTATAACGATGGCGCTGATATTGAAGCGATCAACTGGTTAATGAATCAAGGCGGAAAAGATACTAAATCTGGTGCAGATACTAATATTCGTCAAATGGCTTCATCAGTATCACCAGTCAACATCAATATGGGAACGTTGGTGGGTTCTTACGAAACTATCGCAAAAATGCTAGATGAGATTAGTGAGGTGAAAGGAACTGAAGGCATTTTACTGACATTTGATGATTTTGTTGAAGGTGTTGAAAGTTTTGGACAACGGATTCAGCCGCTTATGAAATGTCGTGAACATGTTGTGGTTGAAAGAATGAGTTCAGAACCTGTGTTGGAGAAAATCGCATGAGTCATTTAGAAAATACCGTTGAAGCTGGATTTACTGCACAAGCGGGTACGGGTGTAAAACTCAAAGCCGAACCGGAAAATATTGTGCTTGCACCAGAGCAAACAGCACTAATCGTGATTGATATGCAAAATGCGTATACGTCAAAAGGTGGTTATTTAGATCTTGCTGGGTTTGATGTGTCGACGACAAAACCTGTGGTTGAAAATATTAAAAAGGCAGTTTCTGCAGCACATGATGCTGGTATTCAAGTGATCTATTTCAAAAACGGTTGGGATAATCAATATCGTGAAGCAGGTGGTATTGATTCACCAAACTTTCATAAATCAAATGCACTGAAGACCATGCGTAAGCGTCCTGAGCTACAAGGAAAATTGTTAGCAAAAGGGGATTGGGATTTTGAGTTGATTGATGAGTTGGTGCCAGCTCCTCAAGATATTGTGATTGAAAAGCCTCGTTATAGTGGATTCTTTAACACAGCGCTAGACAGCATGCTCAGAGTGCGTGGAATTCGTAATTTGGTTTTTGTTGGTATCGCGACCAATGTATGTGTTGAATCGACGCTCAGAGATGGCTTCTTTCTAGAATATTTTGGCGTGGCTTTAGACGATGCCTGTCATCAAGCAGGGCCAAAAGAAGCCCATCTCGCAAGTATGTACAACATAAAAACCTTCTTTGGATGGGTGTCGGATACAGAAAGTTTTATCAGTAGTTTTGCAGATCAACCAACACTCGCTGAAAGCGCATAAATATTTATAGATTCTAAAATTAGGAAATAAGTCATGTCAAAAGAAGTCATTATTCCAGTGGGTTCAGGTAAGCCACTCGCACCGTATTCGCCAGCAACTAAAGCAGACAACATTGTCTATGTTTCAGGCACTTTGCCTTTTGATGAAAACAACAATGTAGTTCATGTTGGAGACGTAACAGCACAGACACGCCATGTCCTTGAAACAATAAAGAAGGTCATCGAAACTGCTGGCGGAACAATGTCTGACATTACTTTCAACCATATTTTTCTGACAGATTGGGCAAACTACGCTGCAATGAATGAAGTATATGCCGAATATTTTCCGAATGCAGAACCAGCTCGTTACTGTGTTCAAACAGGATTAGTCAAACCTGATGCACTCATCGAAATTGCTTCGATTGCTCATGTTTAATTTGAAAGCTTTCATCACCCTATTATGAGTTCCTCACTGACTGCTTAGGCGATGAGGGATGGAGAACACTATGAATGCAAATGTGAAATCAATCAATTTACCCGAGGCAGTGAGTGCCACATTCAATATTGACCAACAGGTTTTTAGGCAAGGAATGTCGAATTTAGGTGCAGCTGTCAATGTCATTACTACAGCTGGTCTAGCAGGAAAAGCTGGCTTCACTGCTTCAGCTGTATGTAGTGTGACAGATACGCCACCAACATTGCTGGTATGTCTAAATCGATCAGCATCAGTATTTGAAACATTTAAAAGTAATCAGGTTTTGTGTGTCAATACTTTAAGTAGTAGTCAAAAGCATTTATCAAATGTGTTTGGGGGTAAAACTCCAATGGCAGAACGTTTCGAAAAGGGGGATTGGTCAACATTAGTCACAGGTGCACCTATTTTAGAAGGTGCGCTAGTGAGTTTTGATTGTGAAGTCGTACAAAGTTTATCGGTGGGCAGTCATGATGTTTTGTTCTGCCATGTAAAGGGGATGAAACAGCAAGCGGGTGAAAAAGCCCTCATGTATTTTAACCGCGCATATTGCGAGCCAGTTCCAATGGTCTAAAACAGCATGCTTGATCAGGAGAAGGTCGATGAGCACAAAAGAAACATGGTTTCCAAAATTTAAACCTTTCCAAGGAAATCTAGACACGACCGCAGTTCAAGTAGATGAGTACTTGCCGCCAGGTAAAAGTATGGTATTGGGGCTGCAGCATGCATTTGCAATGTTTGGAGCAACAGTACTTGCCCCTTTACTGATGGGTTTCGATCCGAATCTTACAATGTTTATTACGGGTATTGGGACAATATTATTTTTCCTAATGACTGGGGGGCGTATGCCGAGCTATTTAGGTTCGAGCTTCGCTTTCATTGGAGCAGTCATTGCAGTCACTGGTTATACCGGTGTTGGCTTAAATCCAAACTTAGGCTTAGCACTTGGCGGTACCATTGCATGCGGTATTTTGTACGCCTTGATCGGTTTGATCGTGATGAAAACTGGCACAGCATGGATTGAAAAATTGATGCCACCAATTGTGACTGGAGCAATTGTGATGATCATTGGTTTGCATTTAGCGCCAGTGGCGATCAAAAGTGTCTCTGCTAATCAGTTTGATTCATGGATGGCTCTAATCACGATTATTTGTATTAGTGTAATCGCCGTATTTACTAAGGGCATGATCCGTAGATTGTTATTGCTCATTGGCTTAGTGGCTTCTTACTTTATTTATTTTTTACTCACCAATGTTTTGGGTTTTGGTACAGCGATCGATTTTACTAAAGTCAGTGAGGCAGCTTGGTTCGGTTTACCTACTTTTCATGCGCCAGTGTTTGAATTTAATGCCATGCTGCTTATTGCTCCCGTAGCGATCATCTTAGTTGCAGAGAATCTAGGACATTTCAAAGCGGTATCTGCAATGACTGGACGTAATCTTTCACCATATATGGGACGAGGTTTCTTTGCAGATGGTGTATGTACGACCTTGTCTGCATCAGTCGGTGGAACAGGAATGACAACATATGCTGAGAACATTGGAGTTATGGCGGTAACCAAAATTTATGCTACCACTATATTTTTATTTGCTGGCGTATTTGCAATCTTGCTAGGACTATCACCAAAATTTGGCGCGGTTATTAGTACGATTCCTGTCGCATTATTAGGGGGAGCTTCGATTGTTGTTTTCGGTCTGATTACAGTGGCCGGTGCTAAAATTTGGGTGGACAACCGCGTAGATTTTACCAAAAACAGTACTCTGTTGATTGCTGCTGTCACCTTAATTATGGGGACAGGCAATTATAGTTTACAAATTGGCAATTTTGATTTGGGTGGAATAGGGACTGCAACATTAGCGGCTATTTTATTGAATCTTTTCTTAAATCGCGAAGATAAAAATGCGCAAACAGTAGAGCTCGAAAACAAACCGCATTCAGCAGAAGCAACGGCACTCCCTAATACTCAAATTTAAGGTGAAATTAAAAATGAAAATTGCATTTATCGGTTTAGGTGCTATGGGATGGCACATGGCGAGCCATTTACCAAAACTAGGATTTGAAGTTTTAGTTTGGAACCGTAATTTTGAAAAAGCAGAAGCACATGCACAAACATTTGGTACTAAAGCGACCTCTGTCGATCAAGCAGTGAAAGCAGATTTTATTTTCACTTGCTTACCCACCAGTGCAGATGTCGAACAGCTTATTGCTCAAAATCCTCCGGTCAAGGGGAGCGTATGGATCGACTGTACCAGTGGTGTACCTATAAGTGCTTTAAAACTTGCAAATCAGTTGAAATTTAATGGTGTTGAATATTTAGATGCCCCCGTTTCTGGGCAAACTATAGGTGCTGAAAAAGGGACACTGACGGTAATGGTTGGGGGTGATTTCGATGCTTATAAGCGTGCAAAACCGATTATTCAGGCATTTGCAGGATTAATTGAATATGTCGGGGAGAGTGGTTCTGGATTTGCTGTTAAAGCGGTGAATAATACGTTGATGGCAACCCATCTATGGGCACTTGCAGAAGGATTGACGGTATTAAAATCAAAAGGAGTAGATTTGAATAGTGCATTAAATTGTATTAATCATTCTAGTGGTAAAAGTTCAATGTCTGAAAATATTATGGCGCAACGTGTCTTGAGTCGTGCATTTCCAAAAACCTTCGCCTTAGATCTTTTACAAAAGGATATTGGAATTGCGACCGATCTAATTCAAGAGCAAGCTTTGGATTTGCCAACGATGCAACTTATACAAAATCAGTATATGCAAATTGAAAAAGTGAAAGCTCAAGATTCTGATTTTTCAGCTGTGGTTCAGGTGCTTGAACATCAATCTAAAATTGAATTAAGTTAAATCTAGCGTCCAAATACCTTAAATACCGCTTAATGTAGATTAAGCGGTTTATCTATGAATGCTCAATGAGATTAGCTTTGTTGATATTCATTAATGACTTCTAACGCGGCTCTAAATGCTTCTTGTGTAGCTGGAGCACCACAGTACGGCAAGCTGTGCAAAAGAACCTCTTGGATTTCCTCAACAGTTGCGCCGTTATTTAAAGCACCACGTACATGACCTTTAAGTTCTGTTGGGCTTTTTTGGGCTGTTAAAAATGCAATCGTGATTAACGAACGATACTTGCGTGGTAAAACGCCTTCACGTTGCCAAGTTGAACCCCATGCATGCTCATTAATCCAATCTTGAAGTGGTTGAGTAAATGGAACTGTATTGTCTTGTGCACGTTTGACAAAAGTTTCTCCCATCACTTCGGTACGAACTTTTAAACCATTTTCATAATCTTGTTTTGACATTTTTTTCCTCATAAAAAAAGCGCATCCTGAGATGCGCTATAGCATAAATATTAAGCTGGGATTTCAATCGCAATCGCAGTTGCTTCTCCACCACCAATGCAAAGTGCGGCAACACCTTTTGTTTTACCTAAGCGTTTTAATGCATGGATGAGAGTCAAAATAATTCGTGAACCTGATGACCCCAATGGATGTCCGAGTGCACAAGCTCCACCGTGGATATTCACTTTTTCAGGATCTAAATGAAAAGCATCGATCGCTGCCATGGTCACCATCGCAAACGCTTCATTAATTTCCCACAAATCCACGTCTTCAACAGTCCAGCCCGCTTTGTTTAATACTTTTTCTATTGCACCAACAGGTGCGATGGTAAATTCTGATGGGTGTTGAGAGTGCGTTGCGTAAGCTTTAATCGTTGCTAAAGTTGAAAGTCCCTTTGCTGTTGCGAGTTCAGCAGAAGTCACTAAAAATGCTGATGCACCATCACTAATTGAACTGGCATTGGCTGCAGTAATTGTACCGTCTTTAGCAAATGCTGGGCGTAGCGTAGGAATTTTATCAATTTTTGCTGTAAATGGATTTTCATCTTGGGCAACGATGACATCGCCTTTACGTGAACTTACTGTAACGGGGGTGATTTCATTTTTGAAATAATTATTTTGAATCGCATTCTGAGCACGAGTTAAGGAGCGAATCGCGAAATCGTCTTGTTGTTCACGTGTGTAGTTTTTCTTATCTGCCATTTCTTGAGCAAGAATACCCATTGAATAGCCAGTTTCAGCATCTTCCAAACCTTCTTGGAACATGTGATCAATCACTTTGCCATGTCCCATACGGAAACCAGAACGTGCTTTGTCCATGAGATAAGGTGCATTCGACATGGATTCCATTCCGCCAGCGACAATAATATTTGCCGAGCCAGCTTTAATGGCATCTGCAGCTTGCATCACGGCTTTCATGCCAGACCCACAGATTTTATTGATCGTTGTTGCACCTACATGATCTGGTACACCTGCAATTCGCATCGCTTGACGAGCAGGGCCTTGTTTTAATCCCGCAGGTAAAACACAGCCCATAATCACTTCATCTAGTTGGTCTGCAGCAAGCTTAGATTGGTCAAGTACGGCTTTAATGACTTCAGCACCAAGTTGCGGGGCTGTTAAGCTTGAAAGTCCTCCCTGAAAGCTACCCATAGCGGTACGGCTACCTGCAACTAATACGATTTCTTGACTCATAGCGTTGATCCTTGTCCTGTAGTTTATATGATTCAAATGCGTGTCAATTTCATATGTTTAAAATTTAATGACAGCTATTTTATTAGTTGTAATCACATTATCATAAAAAAATGAATAAAGATTCATTATTTTGTTTTCATTTAATTTCGCTTATTTTGATGTTGTTTTCTATAACACCATAGTGGAATGAAATATAAAAAGTGGAATAAAAAATAAAAAACGACCCTTTAGGATCGTTTTTTCAGAAGCAATTGAGTGACTAGTGTTGTGTAGAGTGTGACAACGCCTGAGCGTGAGGGTTCTCAAGTTCTAAACTTTGATTAAGTTCAGTATCGAAAACATCAGTCAACATACTGTCAAAACGTTTAGCGTTATACGTAAGCAACTGATCTGCTTCAGCTTGAGTGATGAAATTCTCCTTAAGAGCAGATTCAATATGCTCTTCGAAAGTCAGACCTGTAAATTGGCCTTTAGATTCAGCCTTTTTAAACTTATTCCATAAATCCTCAATTTGAAGCAACATTTGGAATGTAGACTCCATGCGTCCATTGACATCATCGGAATCAGTGCTATAGAAGACATGTTTTTTTAATTCATCGCGGAAAGCATTTTCCTGAAGAATTAGTTCACCTAATTTAAGTTTCAAGGCATCTGATGGTTGAGTAATAGGACGACCAAAAGGGAAACAAATAAGTTTGACTAAACTTGCGGCAATTTTTACAGGGAAGTTATCAAACAGACCATAGAACGCTTCTTGAGATGCATATAATGCTTTCTCAAGTGCGAGTTTAGCGTGCAGTTGTTCAGCTTCAGTACGTTGACCATTTTCATAAAATTTAAGAATAGCAGTCGCAATAAATAAGTGTGAATGCATATCTGCTAATCGTCCAGACAGCATTTCTTTGCGTTTGATATCACCTGCAAGGAGGCCTAAGCACATGTCTGCGACTAAGGCAAAATTAGCACTCAAACGATTAATGGTTTTGTAGTAAGGGCGACTGAAATCATCAGCCTTTACTGAACCTTCTGTTGATCCGCCTATAAAACCATAAGCAAATGATTTAGCGGTTCGATTAAATGTATAACCCAAATGCTTATAAAGAATGTCATTAAACTCTTTTAAGGCTGCATCTTTATTTTCGGCTTGTAAAAGTTGTAATTCTTCAAATAAATAGGGATGACAACGCATCGAACCTTGACCAAAAATCATCAGTGAACGACTCAGAATATTGGCACCCTCAACAGTAATCGAAACAGGGATCGCTTGGTACATGAGCGCCAAGAAGTTACGAGGACCCATTTGGATAGCACGCCCGCCCACAATGTCCATACTATGATTAACAATCTTACGCATGGTCTCAGTTGCGTAGTATTTTGCCATTGCAGTCATGACTGCAGGTTTACCCCCTTGGTTTAGGCCACAAGTCACTAGGTAACGGAATGCTTCAAGCATATAGGTATCGCTAGCGATATCACTTGAAACCTCTTGAACACCTTCGAATTTACCGACTGAAATTTTGAATTGTTGACGGACACGAGCAAAGGCGCCGACATTTAAATAACACATTTCACCTGCAGCTGTTGATAGTGCTGGAAGAGAAATACCGCGGCCAACTGCCAGACATTCCATCAGCATACGCCAGCCTTTACCTGCATTTTCTACACCACCAATAATCCAATCCAGCGGAATGAAGACATCTTTACCATCCACGGTACCATTCATAAATGGCGAACCTGGATTATGGCGTGCTCCTACAATCACACCTTCATGATCAGCTGGTAATAGGGCACATGTGATTCCGTATTCAGTTTTGTTTTTATCACCTAGTAAACCTTCAGGGTCATATAATTTGAAAGCTAAACCGACCACCGTAGCAACAGGGGCAAGTGTAATCCAACGTTTGGAAAAATTCATTTTTAGGCCAAGAACTTCTTGTCCTTCAAATTGACCATAACAAACCACACCTGTGTCAGGAATTGCACCTGCATCTGAACCTGCTTCAGGGCTTGTTAAACCAAAACATGGAATTTCTTCACCTTTTGCTAAACCTGGTAAATAACGATTCTTTTGATCTTCAGTACCGTAGTGTAAGAGTAATTCTCCTGGACCTAAAGAGTTAGGCACCATACAACTGACAGCAGTGGTAAGTGAGCGCGAGGCAATCTTACTCATGATACGGCTTTGCGCAAATGAGCTGAATTGTTTACCGCCGTATTCTTTAGGGATAATTAAACCCAGAAAACCTTTGGATTTAATAAATGACCAGACTTCTTCAGGGAGGTCTTTACGATGATGGTGAATATCCCATTCATCCAGCATCTGGCAGAGCTGTTCGACTTCATGATCGATAAATGATTGTTCTTCTTCAGACAGCGTGGGGTACGGATACTGATCAAATTTCTTCCAGTCTGGTGCCCCCATAAATAATTCTTTTTCCCACCAACTGGTTCCTGCATCCAATGCTTCACGCTCGGTACTACTCATTGTTGGCATTGCATTGGCTAGAGCTTTATAGGCAGGTTGTGTAATAAATTTCATTCTTAACGTATCAATACTGACAATCAATGAAATTAGGATAAAAGGAATACCGAGTATCAGCGACCAAGGGCTGATCAACGCAACTAAAATAGATACGACTGTGAGTGTGATAGCCCCAGAAGTTCTTGAGAATTCGAAATAAAAAATAGCCCAGAGTGTTATAACTAGAATAATTAAACTGAGTATAAAAAACATTATGAACTGCTCCATTTATGATTTGGTCATGGAGCCAATACCCACAGTAAATTTAATCAAAGCACAAACATCAGATCTACAGCGATATTGGATCATGAAATGTGAAACGAAAGCGTTGAGTTCTAAAACGGACGCATATTAATACTTATATTGGATAAGATTGTTTGAAAAATATTCAAAATTCAAGCTGAAGAGAGATAAGAAATGTGTCAATAAGTAATTGAGAATTATAAAAACCACAAACAAAAAAGCCCTCATACGAGGGCTTTAAAGTAAGAAGAATTATGCTTCGATTGTTTGAACAGTAATTTTCTTTGCAGGATCAGCTTTACGACGAACTGCTGGTACTGGTTCGCCATAGTATTGACGATCAGCAAAATAACTTGAACGTACCATTGGTGCAGCCCAAATATTTTTAAAGCCTAATTTTTGGCCATGTGCTGTATAGCGTTCGAACTCTTCAGGTGTGACGAAGCGATCAATTGGTGCATGTTCTTTCGATGGTTGTAAATATTGACCAATCGTTACATAGTCAACATCGTGTGCTTTGAGGTCATCAAGAAGCGAGAGAACTTCTTCTTCAGTTTCGCCAATACCTACCATCAAGCCACATTTAGTTGGAATATCTGGGCAGTATTCTTTAAACATTTTAAGAAGATTTAAGGAATGTTGATAGTCTGAACCTGGACGCATTGCTTTGTATAAACGTGGTACGGTTTCAATGTTGTGGTTAAACACATCTGGAGGACATTCCGTCATGATGCGTAATGCAATATCCATACGACCACGGAAATCAGGTACTAAAATTTCCAATAATGTATTAGGACTTAAAGCACGCGCTTCTTTAATACAATCAACAAAGTGTTGCGCTCCACCATCGAGTAGATCATCACGGTCTACAGATGTTATAACAGCGTATTTCAAACCTAAGTTTGCAATTGTCTCAGCCATGTGGCGTGGTTCATCTGGGTCTAATGCATTCGGACGACCATGTGCCACATCACAAAATGGGCAACGACGTGTACAAATGTCACCCATAATCATGAAAGTTGCTGTACCACCACCAAAACATTCAGGAAGATTTGGACATGCAGCTTCTTCACACACTGTATGTAATTTTTGTTCACGTAAAGTTGATTTAATGCGTTGAACCTCTTCTGGTGCAGCCATTTTGACGCGAATCCAGTCTGGTTTACGAGGTGCTTCAACCGTAGGAATCACTTTTACAGGAATACGTGCAACTTTCTCAGCGCCACGAAGTTTTTCACCCTGTACTGGTTTACGGTTTTCTGACATATTCAACGATTCCACTAATGTGTGACGGGAGGAAATATTAAAAATAGGTCTCTTATTATAGCGAATTTATGAATAAATTGGGCAAAAACGATATTCATAAAATAAATGTGGCTATCAAGCAATATATGGTATTGAAATACAGCAAATGTGTGCATTTTCAGTCATAATATAAGTTAGATAAATGAAGAGATAATTGTATAGGAGCATTGAATGCCGCGTAAGAAAGAGGTCGTGAGTGGAACCTTTGTCAAATATGATGCAGTCGTTTTAGGTTCAGGCCCTGCTGGTGAAGGTGCGGCAATGAAACTTGCCAAATCAGGCAAGCGCGTTGCAGTAGTTGATATGCGTGAACAACTTGGTGGTAACTGTACGCATGTAGGAACCATTCCAAGTAAAGCTTTACGTCAAACGGTTTCTAGCATTATCCGTTATCAACGTGATCCAATGTTCCAAAAAGTGGGTGATTGGAAACAATTCACCATGAAGCAAGTGCTTCGTAATGCGCATAAAGTGATCCAACAGCAAGTGGATACACACTCGCGTTTTTACGACCGTAACCGCATTGATATTTTCCACGGTCGTGCATATATCCAAGATCAAAATACGGTGGTGATTTTCACGCCTGAAGGTGTGAAAGAAACGATTATTTTTAAACAGTTGGTGATTGCGACAGGTAGTCGTCCATATCGTCCTTCAATTTTAGATTTCAATCACCCACGTGTGTTTGATTCTGACAAAATTTTAGATCTAGATTTTTCAATTCAAAAAATCATTATTTATGGCGCTGGTGTCATTGGCTGTGAATATGCATCTATCTTTATTGGCTTAGATCACAAAGTTGATTTGATTAATACTCAGCATAAATTACTGAGCTATTTAGATGACGAAATTGCTGATGCATTGTCATATCACTTACGTGAACAAGGTGTATTGATTCGCCACAATGAGCAGATTGATCACTTAGAAACATTTGATGATCATGTGGTGTTGCATCTTGAAAGTGGCAAGAAAATTAAAGCTGATGCAATTCTATGGTGTAATGGTCGATCTGGTAATACAGATGGTCTTGGCTTGGAAAATGTTGGCATCAAACCAAACAGTCGCGGACAACTATCAGTGAACGAGCAGTATCAAACTGAGGTTGAAAATATTTATGCTGCGGGTGACGTAATTGGTTGGCCGTCTCTAGCTTCAGCTGCATATGACCAAGGTCGTTGTGCTGGCGCGATTATGAGTGGTGAACAAGGTATCCAACCTGTGGTTGATATTCCTACTGGTATTTATACCATTCCAGAGATTTCATCAATTGGTAAAACTGAGCAGGAATTAACTGAAGAAAAAATTCCTTATGAAGTTGGTCAGGCGTCTTTCCGTCACCTTGCTCGTGCACAAATCACGGGTGATACAGTGGGTGAGTTAAAGATTTTATTCCATCGCGAAACCCTAGAAATTTTAGGTGTGCATTGCTTCGGTAATAATGCTTCTGAAATTATTCATATTGGTCAAGCCGTGATGAATAGTCCGAACAACACCATCAAGTATTTTGTTGAGACAACGTTTAACTACCCAACGATGGCTGAAGCTTATCGCGTAGCAACGTTAAACGGGATGAATCGCTTGTTCTAAGGCAACGTGATGACAAAAAACTCGCAAGTTCAGGCTTGCGAGTTTTTTTATTTTTGCATTTAAGTTTGATCTTTAAATTACAAAATACAATAAAGCTCCATAGCTAACAAAGCTCGCTACTAAAGAGATGATGACAGGAATTTTTGATCTCAGTAAAAGAATGACAATGCCGATAAAAATAAAATCATAAATTGAATGTAGATGTTTTTCAGCCATTTGAGCAATTAAACAGAGTAGTAATCCGATGACCGCTGCATTAATAGCAGCGACAGCTGCTGCAATCTTTTTGTTTTTGACCCATTTTGACCAGTAAGGGAGCGTGCCGAAAATAAGCAGAAATGAGGGCAGGAAAATTATACTGGTTGCAATTGCAGCGTTAAGTAAAGGCGATGCGGTAAATCCTAAATATGTGCCAACGTATCCTGCAAAGCTAAATAAAGGGCCTGGAATAACTTGAGCAAATGCATAGCCTAAGTCAAATTGTTCCGCAGTGATGTGTTGAGTAAGCACAAAATCTTCATACATGAGTGGCAGGATGATATGACCGCCCCCAAAAACCATTGAAGCAGTGTGATAAAAGCTTTCTAGATTTCTAAGCAAGCTTGATGAATAGATAAATTGCAGCGCAGGAAAAATAATAAATAAAGTGACAAACAGGATGAGCCAGAGATAATGATACTTTTGATATGCCTGAGTGGTTTTGATGTGCGGTGATGGCTGAGATTTTCCTTTTTTTGTAAATGCTAAGCCAATGAATCCAGCCACTAAAATTAAGAAAATTTGACTATAGCTCCACTGCGCAAAATAAATAAAAAAAGAAGAACTCAGCATCAGGACATACTGCCAAATTTCAGTACAGAAGCTTTTAAACATTTGTAAAAAAGCCCAAATGACGACGGCTATTACAATCAAATGGATGACGTGAAAGAGTTCAAGAGGTATATCGGAAAAAAAATATTGACCAAAAATAGCAAATGAGGTCATTAGAATGAAGGCAGGTAATGTAAATCCTAACCAAGCAACAAAGCCTCCCCAATATCCTTTGGATAAATATCCTATCGATAGCCCCACTTGACTACTGGTCGGACCTGGCAACAATTGTGCTAATGCGACCAATTGTCCATATTCATGAGAGCTTAGCCATTTGAGCCGATCAACAAAAGTGCGATTAAATAATACCAAATGCGCTGCAGGACCACCAAATGAAATACATCCTAATTTAAGAAAAATAAAAAATAGTGCTGATAAGCTAACTTTAGTAAAATTATCTGATTTCAATTAGTAATCGTACGTTGTTTTTGAACTAAGTCTAATAGGCGATTATGACAAGTATTTGAAAGGAATGAAGGAGTGATGAGGGGTAAGCCTTATCTTGAAAATGATAAGGCTTGTGGATGTTAAATTAAGCAAAATTTCCATTTCTGAAATCATCAAATGCTTGCACGATTTCTTCCTGAGTATTCATGACGAAAGGACCGTGGGCAACAATGGGTTCATTCAATGGTTCACCACTTAAGCAAAGAATTTTCGCCGTACGATGAGCAAATATTTCGACCTGTGTTGATTTTGGGTCAAGATAAAGCGTTTGTATGGCTGTATAGATCTGACCATCAATCTCAACTTCTCCATCAAGGATGAAAATCAGATGATTCCAGTTTGGCATAAGATTTAATGGAAGGCGTGCTCCATGATTAAGTCTAATGTCATAAACATTCATGTTGCTAAATGTTTGAGCTGGTCCTTGATAAACAGTTGAGCCGATTTGATATTGACCAGCAATAACACGAATCTTGGTTTGCTCATCGTGAGATAAAACTTCAGGAATATTTTGCTCAGTCAATTCCTGATATCTCGGCTCAGTCATCTTGGCATGCTCTGGTAGATTTACCCAAAGTTGAACCATATCCAAAACTCCGCCAGTTTTTGCAAAAGCTTCCGAATGGTGTTCTTCATGCAGAATACCTTTACCTGCGGTCATCCATTGCACTTCGTTTGGACCAATTTTTCCATGATTGCCTTTTGAGTCACGATGCTCTAATTCGCCGTCATAGACAATCGTCACCGTTTCAAAGCCACGGTGGGGGTGTAAACCAACACCGCGTTGGTGGTGACTTGGAGAAAATCGATATTGACCTGTATAACCCATTACCAAGAATGGGCTGGTATGATTTCCTATTTCATGCATGGGTAACATGGAGTTTGTTGGAAAACCATCACCCACCCATGTGCTTCGATCGCTGGTATAGACTTTCTGAACTTGTGTCATTTGTATTCCTCTATATATCGTTCTAATCATGATATTGAGGTATATTGATGAGATTACAGGGCGATTCTCTCAACAGATAATTCCAAAAATGAAACAATTAGGCAAAATTTAAATGATTACTACTATTTTGTGCAAGTCGTGAAATATCAAGGGTTTACTAAGGCAAGTGAAGCTTTAGGTATTACAAAATCTAAGTTGTCTCGTCATATTTCAGATTTGGAAAACCGTTTACACGTAAGATTATTGCAACGAAATACACGAAAGTTTGCCGTAACCGCAGTTGGTCAAGAATTTTTTGAATATTGTATTAAGATTTTGGATCAAGTGGAGGCGGCAGAAAATTTTGTAGAGCAAAGTTTGTCGAGCGAGCCTTCAGGTTTAATTCGAATCTCGTGTCCAATTGGTTTGGTTGAGTTTCCGTTGGGTAATATGATTGCTAAATTCATGCAACATTACCCACGTGTTCAAGTTCATCTGGTCGCAACAAATCGTAAAATTGATCTCATAGAAGAGGGGATTGATTTGGCTGTGAGGGTGAGAAATTTACCACTTGAAGATAGCGACTTGATTGTACGAGAGCTTGATGCTTGGCAACATGTGTTAGTGGCAACGCCTGAATTAATTCAACAGATTCATGAGCCTATCCATTTGGATAACCTTGAACAACTTCCGAGTATAGGTTTTCATGTCCCAAAATCGATTTGGAGATTTCAATCCAAATTTGACACAGTTAATCAGTTTCAAGAAGTAGAATTCTTTCCAAGACTCAAAACTGATAATTTTGCCGCCATGAAATCTGCAGTGTTGAACAGTGTTGGAATAGCATCATTACCTAGAGTGTTTGTATATGAAGAGCTTAATCAAGGCACTCTTGTAGAATTAGTCCCTGAATGGGAGTTGCCACGTGGCGTTATTCATGTTGCCTATACATCACGACAAGGCATGATGCCTGCCGTGAGATGTTTATTAGATTATTTAATTGAGGAGTTTAAAAAACTGAGCTGTCAAAACCATGAAATTATATAAATTAATGTGCGCAAAAAGCTTGGTTAAAATATGAAAATAAATCAGGAGTGTTCATCCACAAAGCAATTGATAGACTAAGCAGAAGGATGACTCCGATGAATATGCTGATGTTGAGCAAATTGAAGCGATTAGTCATTGACGACATTCTCCTCATTAACAAAT
Organism: Acinetobacter sp. ANC_7682; assembly: GCF_056779795.1. NCBI lineage: Bacteria > Pseudomonadati > Pseudomonadota > Gammaproteobacteria > Moraxellales > Moraxellaceae > Acinetobacter > Acinetobacter sp. ANC_7682. Next base: position 42,232 of record NZ_JBWYIQ010000018.1, read on the forward strand.
AAATGAATGAATACACCGAAGATACTGAGCGCAATACACATCATCCAAATAATATTGTAATTGCCTGTCATATCATGATTTAAGCCACCCAACCATCCTCCAAAAAATGAACCGACTTGGTGAGTAAAAAATACAATTCCACTTAGCATGGTGAGATACTTAACTCCAAACATATTCGCAACAATACCATTGGTAAGGGGAACGGTTGATAACCATAACAACCCCATAATGATGGCAAAACTATAAATCGTAAAGATCGAGAGTGGCAATGCGAGGAATAAAATGATGGCAATGCCACGTAGTCCATATAACCACATGAGCAATTTAGGTTTGGAATATTTATCACCCAGCCAACCAGCTGTGTAAGTTCCAACAATATTAAATAGCCCAACCAAGGCTAAAAACATAGTACCAGTGGTGGTGCTGAAACCATGGTCAGTTAAATAACCCGGCAAATGAATGCCCAAAAACACGACTTGAAATCCACAAACTAAAAATCCTAATGCTAACCAGATAAAAGGTTTGTGGTTTTTAGCAACAATGAGTATTTGTTTAAAACTTAAAGAAGGTTTAGCAATCGCATCAACTGCTTGAGGCGCTTGATACATTGGAGCTTTTAGCATCCAAGCCAAGGGTACAATTAATGCAATTAAAATCGCTGTGATGAGTAGCGCCGATGACCAACCAAAATTTTGTAAGAGTAAAAGTGTGGTTGGCAACATAATAAATTGCCCAAAAGAGCCTGCTGCGCTGGCAATACCCATAGCCATACTACGTCGACTTGGGTGCGCTGCACGTCCGACAGCAGAGAGCAAAACAGAAAATGAAGTAGCTGATAAAGCCAAACCAATGATTAGACCTAGACTAAGATTGATGAGAAGCCCTGTTGAGCTAAATGCCATCATCACAAGTCCAATCGCATATAAAGCGCCGCCTACGGCAACGACTTTTTTACTCCCATATTTATCTGCTAGCGCTCCCGTAAAGGGTTGAACAGCACCCCATAATAAATTTTGAAAGGCAATTGCTAAACTGAAAACTTGATGATTCCAATTAAACTCATGACTCATTGGAACTAAATACAAGCCAAATCCATGTCTGACACCTAAGGAGAGTGCCAAAATAAAAGCACTCCCAATGAGCATAAAGATGAGGGGTTTTGAAAATTTGGTTTCTGACATGGTCAATCCGCTTAGCATTTTTTGTAATTTTAAAAGATCAGTAGCATCATGACGACAGAATAAAAATTTATCAATCAATAAAATTTAGTTATTAGAATGAATAAAGCGGCACTTGGCCGCTTTATGAAGACTGATGGAAATTAGAATCGATAACCAATACCGGCATATCCCAGAATCGGATTAATTTCGATATCTGATTTTGCATTGATTAATTCACCAAGTTTAGCATCGTTTACTGTAATTGTTGTTTCACCTTTAAGATGCGCATAGGAAATTGACCCGACTGCAAACCAACGATCGTTGAAATCATAAGTAAAACCGGCAGTAGCTACAGGGGCGAAAGCATCTTTAGCTTCGAGTTTAACTTTAGGATTCGCAGTACTTTCAATGCCATCAAGTGCTTTCCCAGCTTCACCTAATTTGATGTTCGCAATTTTATGACCTGCAGCGACTAGATCAGCTTCAAGGTTGGAGTTCATTTCCAATTCATTGAAGTATGCATACATCAAACCAAGCCCTACATAAGGTCTAAATTTATTTACGCCTGTTTTACCAAAATGGTATTGGAATTCGAATGCTGGCGTCCATGCACGAGCTTCTGCTACTTTACCATGACCTGATAAATCAGTAATAAAGATGTCATCTTTTAAAGGTAAATCGTTTAGGATTGCTCCAATCCCTGTCGGGGTGGCGATGCCTGAAAGTGGAGCATAAATTTGTCCTTTCCCCTGAATATCGACTTTAGGTGGAATTCCAGCTTTCACTTCAAATGAAATATTGTCGGTGAAAAAATAGTTGGTCATGATTCCAAGTGTTGTGACATCATCTGCTTCCAGGCCAGTTCCTTGAGCTTGCCAATTATCAAGACCATTAATTGTGGCTTCACCAGAAGTATTGGCTCTCAGATAGGTTTTTTCATCTTTCTCATAACTAATCAAATTTGCTGCATCTAAGGCTACAGCAGCTTTCAAGAGGCTTTTCTTAGCCTCTGCATCACTGGCACTGTCATCAATTGCATTCAGTACAGAGTCAACTTGCACATCCCCAACCTTCGTTTTTTCACCCTTAGCTACAGCAGTGTTAATATTAATCGGCTGAGCTTTACCCTGAGGCATTACATGTAATGCACCCACTGAAACCGAAAAACGTTTAAAGCCATCGCCATCTTTTAAACTAAAATAAGGTGAATCTGCATAACTGAAGACTGGAAAACTTAACGCACTGATGGATGCAACTAAGTAAGCTAGTTTTTTTTTCATTATGGAACTCCATGTCCAATACTGTAAATAAAAAGTGATTATTTTTGTATTTTTATTATCAAATTTATTTTCAGACACATTGTAGTAATAATTTGCCAATTATGTTTGGTTTTTGTTTGATTACAAAAAAAAGAGGCAATCGCCTCTTTTCTTACTCTATGCTTTAGAAACGCATGCCAACCCCAGCATAGCCCAATATCGGGTTAATCTCGATATCAGCTTTTGAGTTGATTAACTCTTGTCCAGTATTTTCATTGACGACTGTGATCTTCGTTTCATTCTGCAAGTGGGCGTAACTAATAGATGCTACTGCATACCATGTATCATTAAAGTCGTAGGTGAATCCAACTGTAGCTATAGGTGCAAAAACATCAGTTGCTTCTAAATTAACTTTCATTTTTCCATTGGTATCTTTCTTATCGAGTGCTGCACCAGCATTTTGATTAATAATATTTTGGATCATATGCCCAGCGGCGACTAAATCTTTTTCAATACTTGGATCCATTTTTAGCTCATTAAAATAAGCGTACATTAATCCAACGCCAACGTAAGGGCGGAATTTATTAATTCCGGTTTCACCAAAACGATATTGTAATTCAAAAGCAGGGGTCCATGCTCTAGCTTCAGCAGCTTTTGAAGATTGTTCTAGATTAGTAATATGAATATTATTTTTGAGGTCTAAGTTCCCCGCAATTCCACCTAAGGGTGCTGCAGTAGCTGAGAAGGGGGCTTTAATATTTCCAATACCTTTGATATCCACTTTAGGTGGAATTCCACCTTTTATTTCCACAGACAAATTATCTGTAAAGTGATAACTGCTCATGATGCCAACTGTTGTAACTTTATCAGCCTCCAAGCCCGTATTCGGATTATCCCATTCAGCTAATCCATTAATATAGGATTTTCCACTAATAGCCCCTGAGACATTGCCTTGAAAAGCAGAAATTAATTTAACAATACCTTCTACTAAATAATTTGGTTTACGATCTGGGTCAAGGTTATCGATTACCGTGGAAGCATTAATATCCCCAACTTTTGATTCATAATTGTCATTTATGACTGTTTTGACATTAAAAGGTTGGGCCTTACCTTGCGGCATTACATGTAATGCACCCACTGAAATTGAAAAACGCTTAAACCCCTCATCAGAAAGGCTGAAATATCCTGACTCCGCATAACTCAGAGTAGATAAGAATGAACTTGCGAATAATGTAGGAACTAAAAACTTCTTCATTGTTTGAAGGACTCCATGTCCAATTTTTAGTTCATTTTATATTCATTAAATCATCTAAATGCAAAGCAGTTTGTTCACTTGAAATCAAATTTATTATCCTAATTTACAATTGTTAAATTATTGAAAAATATGATATAAGTTGGATTTTAAAGTGTGTGTTAATTGTCTTATTTTTTCTTTATTTGTGATAGGTTGGGCATATTGGGGTATGGCTTCAATATGCCTCAAGTGTTTTAGAAGCGATAGCCTACACCAGCATAACCAATGATAGGATTTACTTCTAAATCAACTTCCGATGAAAATAATGTTCCGAGTTTATCATCGTTGACTTCAATTGTGGTTTTACCTGTTAGATGTGCATAACTAATAGATGCAACTGCAAACCAGTTCTGATTGAAGTCGTAAGTAAACCCAAGCGTGGCTATTGGCGCAAAACTCAATTCGGACTCAAGTTTAACCTTGGGATTTGCTGTACTTTTTTTACCTTTAATTAATGCATCGCCACCGCGTCCATTTTTCATATTGGCAATCATGTGACCTGAATCAATTAGGTCTTTTTCAAGACTTGGATTCAATTCTAATTCATTGAAGTATGCGACCATAAGTCCAAGCCCAACATAGGGTCTAAATTTATTGATCCCAGTCTGTCCAAAATGGTACTGCAATTCCCACATTGGGGTCCATGCACGAGCTGTCGCAATAGAATTTCCATGACTTTCAAGATCTGTAATTGGCAGATCATTCTTAAGATAGATTGTTGGTAAAGGTATACCTAAAAGTGTTGAATTAGCTTCGGCTGTAAATGGTGCTGTAATCTTACCTTTACCTTGAATATCTACTTTTGGGGGGAATCCAGCTTTACTCTCGAATGAGATCTTATCGTTGAAATGGTAATTGATCATGATGCCAAGTGTTGTGACATCATCTGCAGTCATTCCAGAACCATCCATACTCCAACTTTCAATGCCGCTTACAGTTGAAGTTCCACTTTGACTGGCTGGATAAGTATCACTAAAAGCATCAACGATCTTCAAAAGCGCTTGCATACTTTGATTTTCTTTTTCTTTATCAGGATCTAAGTTCTCAAAAACTGTAGAAAGTGTAATATCACCATTTTTTGCAACTTCACCATTTTTTACTGCTGTACGAATTTTAGGTGCCTTGGCTTTACCTTGAGGCATAACATGTAATGGTCCGACTGAAATTGAATATCGTTTAAACCCTTCAGTTTCATCCAGATTAAAAAATGATGATTCTGCATAAATAGTTGTAGATGCAAAAACAATAGGTACGACCATGCACCAGAATGCTTTTTTCGTCATTTTGGACTCCCTGTCCGATTTTGTTGCTAGTTGTTGTTTTACATTCTTTAAGCGTTATATAAACATAAAATGAATCAGTTTGAAAAGCGTTTTTACTCATTTTTGTGATAAAAAATTTTTAAAAATCATGAATTTAAATTTTAAAAATCCAACATTTGTTAGGTTTGTTTGTTAATTTATTTCTTATTGAGTGACTTAGCAAAATAAAAAGTCAGATCAATTTAAATTGGTCTGACTTTTTTAACTTTATTAATTAACTAAAATTATTGAAATCGGGATAAATCCTCTTCAGGGCGAGCAGTTAATACCTCGACACCTGTTTTAGTGACTAAAACAGTATGTTCATATTGCGCAGATAATTTATGATCTTTCGTTACAACTGTCCATTTATCACCAAGAAGTTTAGTTTGCCATACACCAGCATTGACCATTGGTTCAATTGTAAAGGTCATACCTTCTTCTAAAACCATGCCTGAATTTGGTTGACCGTAATGAAGCACTTGAGGTTCATCATGGAAAACAGTGCCAATACCATGACCACAATATTCACGAACGACACTGAAACGCTCTGACTCAACATATTTTTGAATGGCATGACCAATATCACCGATCGTCGAACCAGGTTTTACCGTAGCAATACCACGATACATTGCTTCTTGTGCAACTTTGCATAAGCGATCTGCAAGAATAGAAGTCTCGCCACCTACAATGTACATCATGTTGGTATCACCATGAAATCCATCTTTAATCACAGTGACATCAATATTCAAGATGTCACCTTTCTTTAAGATTTTGTTTTCAGAGGGAATGCCGTGGCAAACCACATGGTTTACTGATGTGCAAATCGTATGCTGGAATGCAGGACGACCAGGCGCAGCACCATAGCCTAGGCAAGCAGGAATGGCATCTTGTTTATTCACAATATAATCATGACAAATCGTATCCAATTCTAGTGTACTCACACCAGGCTTGATATGCGGTTTGATCATATCCAAAACTTCTGCCGCTAGTCGTCCCGCCACACGCATCTTTTCGATATCTTCAGCAGATTTAATTAAACGACGTGGTGCTTCATAAGTACTGTTCATGATCTTTAAAAACTTTTGGAAATTTGTGTGTGACTATGGTATAAATAGCCGCCCAATTTATCAAATGCTTTTCGTGAATAGATTCACTTAATCGGATGATATGTTGGTTAATAAAATCCGCACATATGTCGACACATTACTCTGGGTGCCCGTAAGGGTGGAGAATGCGGACATATGGAGGCCTAACCCAAACTTTTAAGGTAAAGAAAATGGCAGATTACAACGTAAGCATGCGCGACCTTCTTCAAGCTGGTGCGCACTTCGGTCACCAAACTCGCTTCTGGAACCCAAAAATGCGTCAATACATTTTTGGTGCGCGTAACAAAATTCACATCATCAACCTTGAGCACACTGTTCCTGCGTTAAATGATGCATTGAACTTTGTTAACAACCTAGCAAGCAAAAAGAACAAAGTATTGTTCGTTGGTACTAAACGTGCTGCTTCTAACATCATCCGTGAACAAGCTCAACGTGCTGGTCAACCTTATGTAGATCACCGTTGGTTAGGTGGTATGTTGACGAACTGGAAAACTCTTCGTCAATCAATCAACCGTCTTAAAGATCTTCAAACTCAGTCTACTGACGGTACTTTCGCTAAGCTTACTAAACGTGAAGCTTTAGAGCGTACTCGTGAAATGGAAAAACTTGAACGTGCTCTTGGCGGTGTTAAGAACATGGGTGGTTTACCTGACGCATTGTTCATCATCGACGTTGACCACGAAGCGATTGCAATCAAAGAAGCTAAGAACCTTGGTATTCCAGTAATCGGTATCGTTGATACTAACTCTAACCCAGATAACGTTGATTTCGTTATTCCTGGTAACGATGATGCGATCCGCGCTGTAACTCTTTACGCTACTGCGATGGCTGATGCGATTATTGCTGGTAAAGAATACGCTCAAACTCAAGCTAATGCGCAAGCTAAAGGCGAAGAAGCTGCTAAAGAAGCTCCTGAGGCTTAATGCGATTTGATGTGGATTTGTCATTTTTGCGACACGTAATCGTGGCATCTTAAGCATCAATCAAGCAAAACGGCCCAGATGATTAATTTGGGCCGTTTTTGTTAACAGATACATATCTCGACCGAATTTAGGAGAATAACATGACTGCTATTACTGCAAGCATGGTTAAAGAGTTGCGTGATCGTACTGGTCTAGCAATGATGGAATGTAAAAAAGCGTTGACAGAAGCTGGTGGCGATATCGAGTTAGCGATCGACAACCTTCGTAAATCTGGTCAAGCAAAAGCTGCTAAAAAAGCAGGTAACATTGCTGCTGATGGCGCGATTACAATTGCTCAAGAAGGCAATAAAGCAATTCTTTTAGAAGTAAACTGTCAGACTGACTTCGTTGCTAAAGACGAAAACTTTGCTGGTTTCTCTGCGAAAGTTGCTGCTGCTGCGCTTGCTGCGAATGTAACTGATGCTGCTCAAATTGCTGAATTGAAACTTGAAGATGGTGCAACTGTAGAAGAAGCTCGTATTGCGCTTGTTCAAAAAATCGGTGAAAACATTCAAGTTCGTCGTGCTCAAATCGTTGAAGGTGAAAACCTTGCAGTTTACAAACACGGTTTAAAAATCGGTGTTGTAGTTTCATTTGCTGGTGATGCTGCTACTGGTAAAGGTATCGCAATGCACGTTGCTGCGTTCAACCCAGTTGCTGTAAATGCTGAAGGTGTTTCTGCTGAGTTAATCGCTAAAGAGAAAGAAATTGCTGAAGCAAAAGCAATTGAATCTGGTAAACCAGCGAATATCGTTGAAAAAATGGTAACTGGTTCAGTTGAAAAATACTTAAATGAAGTTGTTCTTGAGCGTCAAATGTACGTTATCGACAACGACAAGAAAGTTGCTGATGTTCTTAAGTCTACAGGTACAACTGTTGCTCAATTCGTACGTTTCGAAGTGGGTGAAGGTATTGAGAAAAAAGCTGAACTTTCTTTCGCTGAAGAAGTTGCTGCTGCTCAAGCTGCTGCAAAATAATTGAATCAATTATTTTGAAAAAGAAAAAGCCCTTTAAGGGCTTTTTCTTTTTTTTGATGAGTCTAAATGATATAAACTTTAGGATGAAATAAAAATATAACTTAGAGATCAATATGTCTCAGAAATCAAAAATGAGTATTGTTGCGTTAATTGCAGTGTTGGTCGCAGCATATTTCGGTGTCGATTTAAAACAGGATTTAAAACAGAGTAATGAGCACGCACTAAATCCTACAGATGCAAGTACTCAATATAATGATGCTAACCAACGAGAACTATCCTCTGCGGATAATGATGATGCCGCAAAAATAGCGACACTTTTTCAAAAAAAGATGAGTGATGTGCAAGTTAGGGCTTCTGGAGAAGTTGTTGCAATATTAAATGATGATAATGAAGGATCTAGACATCAGAAATTTATTTTAAAACTTAATCATGGTCAGACAGTTTTGGTAGCTCATAATATAGACTTGGCACCACGTGTTGAGAATATTCAAAAAGGGGATATCGTCGAGTTCTATGGTGAATATGAATATACCGACAAGGGTGGTGTAATTCATTGGACTCACCATGATCCTAAAAAACTGCATATTGATGGTTGGTTAAAGCATCAGGGTCGAAGTTATCAATAATTTTTATAAAAATAAATATATGAGATGAGCAATTTCATTCTAGATTTAAAATGCAGGCGTGATAGTTTTTATGCAATTTTATAGGCGTAATATCCAGAAAAAAGATGCAAGAGTCTGCTAATTATCTTCATTTCAAAGAATTGGGCGGATTGGAATTATTAAAAGCTCAATTTCAACGTAAGCAATTTTCAAAACATGCTCATGAGGGCTATTGTATTGGTGTCATTGAAGATGGGGCACAAAGTTTTTACCGCTCTGGAAAGCTTCATATCGCACCTAAAGGCGATATTATTCTGGTGAATACTGATGAAATACATACTGGTTCATCCGCTGTGGAAACTGGTTGGAAATATCGAGCAATTTACCCAACACCTGAAATGATATTAGATCTGAGTCGAGATTTTTTTACAACCAAGAATGCAGTCCCATGGTTCTCGGATGCAGTGATTCATGATTTGGGTTTGGCGAGGCAACTAGTTTTTATTCGATTTATTTGAGCAGGGCGAGGATACTTTGCTTAAAGAAAGCCTCTATTTGACGACATTGGCCAGATTGATCTATTGCTATGGGCGGGCGAAATTGAGTCCAATCAACACACCAGAAATGAGAAAAAAGTTGAACTAATAAAAGAACTTATGAGTAGTTTTCCTGAACATGACTATTCTCTACACGAGTTGTCTGCATATGTAGATACAAGCCCATAGCATTTATTACGTGAATTTAAAAAACATACGGGATTGCCTCCACATAGTTGGCTTGTTCAAAGAAGAATTCAAAAAGCTAAACAATTGCTTAAGCAGGGGGTGCGAATAACTGAGGTTGCACAACTCACTGGATTTTCTGATCAGAGTCATTTAAATCGACATTTTAAAAGTGCAATAGGTGTAACGCCTAGACAATATCTTTTGAACTATTAATTTTCCTTAAATTTGCGCCGCAATATTATTCAAGATCAATCATTACTCATCAGATGATAATAATCGATAAGTGAATCAGATTCAGATGTATTGATGAAAAAGATGAGTGATACAAAAAAGAATTTTATACATGGTGTGCTGGGTATTATGCCGTTGGCAATTGCAGTCATGCCATGGGGGTATTGGCTGGCTCTTTGGCGATACAAGCTTTTGCAATGTCATTGTTTATGTTTGCTGGTGCTGCACAATTAGTGAGCTTAGGATTGGTTTCGGGGCAGGCTTCGCTGATGACAATCTATCTGACGATATTTTTTCTGACGAGTCAGCATTTAATTTACGCGCTTAATTTTCGAAATGATGTTAGTAAATTTCCACTATTTAAACGTATTGTATTTGGCTTTCTGCTGACGGATGAATTATTTGCGGTTGGAGTAAAAAATAAATCACAACGATCATTCGCATATTTATTTGGAGCAGGACTTTGTTTTTATATTTTTTGGCTGATATTTAGTTTATTTAGGATTGTGCTTGCTCACTTCAGTCCTAATTTATCAAATTTGCATCTTGATTTCTCAGTCGTTGCACTGCTTATATTAATTATAGTGCCAATGATAAAAAATCTTACAATACTTGTTGGTGTTGTGATTACCATAATTTTTTCTTTAATTTTAGAAGCTTACCAAGTAAATGCAGCGTTAATTATTTCTGGTCTATGTGGAATGTTTGCCAGTGTGATAGTTGAAAAATGGCAAACAACAGAAGGGGATTAAAAATGAGCTGGACGCTTTTGCTGGGGTTGTCGATCATGATCTTTATTAATCGATATTTATTCTTGGAGCAAAGGGTAAATGTGCCACTTCCTAGAATTTTGAAAAAGATGTTGAAATATTCTGCGCCATGTTTGTTGACTGCAATATGTGTACCGATTGTGTTTTATGAAGCAGCAGAATTAAGGGTTATGTCGAGTAATCACTATTTATGGGCAGCAATATTTTGTGTACTGCTTGCGCTAATAAGTCAAAAAGTTATCAGTAATTTAGTTTTTACTTTACTGTTTTTCTATCTCATAAATTACTTAATTAGAGCATGAACATCGGGCTAAATTAAATTCTAATTTAACCCATGCTGTATTTGCTAATTTAAGCGCTGATTTGGCGTGATTTCCAATTGGGTAGTATCTTATCTAGGTAAGCATCCATACACCATAGAGGGCCAATCAGAAGGAATTGGAGGTCTTTAAAGAAAGATGGCTTTTTCCCTTCAATTTTGTGCCCGTAAAATTGACCTATCCAAGCCAAAACGAATAGAGCAATATAGAATCCTTTCCCGAATGGAAGAATAATAATAAGCCAAGACATGACCAATAATAACGCTGCCATTGCAACCGCGAGTACAAGATCTAATCTTGCATAAAAAATAAGTGTTAACACCAGTAAAAGGGTAGTCAGTAATGCGCTGAAATGAGCGAGTATGCCAATGATCGAGAATAGAATCGTGGGTACGCAAATCCAGTGTAATGTTTTATTGGTTGGATTTTGATGGCTATCACTATATTCATCTAACCATTCTGTAATTGTCTTCATCCTATTTCCTTCGCTGATTATTTGAATTTTATTTATTCTATAAACGACAGTATGACATAAGATGATAAATCAAGATTCTTTTTTGTATATTGGTCACATCAAAAAAAATTAAAAATAATAAAGCCACTCAATGAGTGGCTTGTCGTTAAATGCTTCGCTGAATCATGAGGACCTAAGAATTTGGACCATCCACACGTTCGATGCTGACACGCGCAGTACCAGCATTGGTAATACCAAGAGATTTCGCAGCACCGTAAGATAAATCTACAACACGATTACCGTGAAATGGGCCGCGATCATTTACTTTAACAACGACGCTTTTACCATTTGATTTATTTGTTACACGAATATAGCAATTAAGCGGTAAGCTACGATGCGCTGCAGTAAGTGCATTCATATCAAACGTCTCGCCACTTGCAGTTTTACGACCATGAAATTGACGACCGTACCAAGAAGCAACACCTGTTTGGCTAAAACGACGAACAGTGTTTGAAGCAACATTATTAAGTTTGTCAATCACTGAAGGCTCTTCAACAGGTACTTGAATTTTCGCTGCGATTGTTTCACGACGAATTTTATCACCTGAACTTTCAGTAATTGCTAAACTGTTTAAATTCGAGAAGTGTGAATTGAAACTTGTAGAGTCTTTGCTAATCACGCGTGAAGCAAGACTTGATTGGTCAACATCATTATTTAGATAAGAGGATTGAACCAACTCGGCATGAGTTTGAGTCAAAGCCAAACTAATACCTAATATTGATAACATTTTCAGCGAAGCATGCATCGTTTAACTCCTTGGAACCCTAAGTTAATTATCTAAGTTGCTGATAATTAACCTAAATGGTCTGTAAATTTACTTGTGCAACTGCATTTAACGGTAGTGGATGATATTCATCCTGATACAAAAGTGTCTAGCTTTATTTTCACTTTAGTTACAAAAACGACAAATTATCACAAAATATGGTTAAAAATTAATCAATAGTGTAACAAAATATGTAAAATGTGCAAATAGTGAACTTAATCACAAAAATATTTATTGACTTTTGTGAAAACAAGTAGATTTATATTTATCTACTCGCGATTTCAGTCCCTAAAAGCCACAGTGCAGTTGCATACATTCGACTACGGTTATAGGTCGTAATGACTTGAAAATTAGGATATGTAAGGTAATAAGCTGGTCCATAATTTTCTTGTAGTTGAATCACATTGACCATGTCTAAGTCATCTATTTTAACAATAGGATTGAGTGGGCTAATGCCTTGAACTTTTAATGCACCATATGGAGTAGGTTGTGTTAAGTCTTTGGCTATGATGGCATCCGCATTATTTCCTTGGTAGCGTGCGGCAAAAGCAATCGGTTGATCTCGTTGCCAACCATGTTGAGCAAGATAATTTGCAATAGAACCAATTGCATCTACAGCAGAGTTTCTGAGATCGATATGACCATTACCGTCATAATCCACACCAAATTTCGGAATATTGCTTGGCATAAATTGAGGATAGCCCACAGCACCAGCATAAGAGCCAACGACTGAATTAGCTGGAATGCCGTCCTTATAAGACCATGCAATCAAAGCGCTTAATTCGTCTTGAAAGTATTGTGCACGTCGTTCATATCCAAACCCTAAAGTGGCTAGTGCATCACGTGTGATGAATGAACCTTTATTTGCTCCAAAACCTGTCTCTACGCCGAGAATACCGAGAATGATGGACTGAGGAACACCGAACTGCTGTTCTGCTCGATTTAAAGTGTCGGCATACTGATTTTTAAAGCGCACACCACGTTGAATTGTACTTTCTGCTAAAAAATTCTTTTTATATTCGTACCAAGGCTTACTTTCTCCTGGTCGATTCATAATATTGATAATATTTGGTAGGTTTTTTGACCCATTCATGGCCCAGTCAACTTGCTCAGCACTCAAACCATAGGTCTGCATCGTTTTTAGTTTAAAATTTTGATATTGAGGATGTTGAGCGAAGTCATTGGCTTGAACAAAACTTGTGATCATAAACGCACTGAGTGCTAAACCAATACCTTGTAATTTAACATTAAAATTTTCAAATAACATAACAGCAGAAGATCCAATTATTATCGGTGGTAGACGCAAAGGTATAAGTGTTGATAAGGATTAAAAGTTCAACATCATTTGATTAATCGCAATGTTTATTAAGATAACATTAGGTCGTGATGGATTCACAAAAACCTACATAAAAAGTGTAAAAATGGATGAATTATGTCTTTTATTTATTCAATATTGATGAACTATTTTTAAAACATAAAAAAACCTAGCAGAAGCTAGGTTTTTGATTAGTCTGATTTATTCTTGAATAAATAGCGTGTCATGATATTCAGCTGTAGCTAACAATTCTTCTTTAGTAAAGTTAGGAATGAGCTTATCGATCGCAATATGAACCGCTTTGATGACCGCTGAAGAAGCGATATCAGACGCCTTACGTTTAATCATACCCAAATCTAGGGTCTTATTAAAATCATTCATAAAGTGACGAACTGCAGCTTCACCGAATTGTTTGTATTGTTCAGACAGAACTGCACGATTGACATCATTGCCTGCACGTACTTCTGCAAAGCTATTTTTTAAGTTTGTCACTAAATCAGCGGGTAATGGAGCACCGACACGATAATTACCCTCTGGATCTTTGAATAAACTCTTTTCAGAGAATTCAATCGATTGTCTCACGACGTCATTTGGTGCTTTACCCAATAACTGTTTAAGTAGTACCGATACTGTTGATTTAATATAACCAGCAAGTTTTTCAGCTGTTTCTCGTTTGTCACTTGCAGGGAAACGACGTACAAGTTCAACTAAAATTGCATCGATAATTTCATCATTAATAGCGAGTGCAGTTTGATCACGCAAAGGGTAAAGTGGTTCGTTTGAATTTTTTTTCTCAATTCCAGTTTGAATATTCTTTAACAAAGATTCAGATGGAATAAAACCAAAATATGACATCGTATAACCTCAACTATTCTTCAATTTATTGTCGCGCCAATCGAATTGGGCTTGGCATCCATGCAAAGTCCGATACACGACAAGGGTTAATGTCTAAACCACCACGGCGTGTATAAGTCGCATATACCATCAACTTTTCAGGATTAAAGTTTTCCCAAATATCTGCGTAGATTTGTTCAACGCATTGTTCGTGAAAGCCATTATGCTGACGATAGGAGATAATATAAGCTAAAATTGAACGATAACAAGGTTTTTTGCCACGATATCTTAAAAAAACTGTGCCCCAATCAGGCTGTCCTGTGACTGGGCAGTTACTTCTTAATAAATGCGAATATAATTGAATTTCAACGATTTCTTCGGAAGACGCTGCATCGAGTTTGAGTAAGCTCGCATCAGGGTGGTTTTCAAGACGTTCAGGCTCATAATGGTCGATGCATATTCCTTCAGGCTGGGCAATATTCAACTGATCAACATCGAATAATTCAAGTCTGACTTCTGCATTGGCTGCTTTAGAAAGATCACGCTCGACTGTCTCAATAAACTGATTTTGAGATTCAAATTTAGCAAAATTCAGACTATTGAAATATAGTTTAAGAGATTTGGACTCGATGAGATAAGGTGATGAAGCAGGAAGATGCATTCGACCAATTGCAACTTGAGGAATCCCTAACAGATTCAACCAAGAAATTTCAAAAATATGCCACCAATCAATTCCTTGTTGAATACCATCTACATGTGCGTACTTCGCTCGTGCTTCTGCGCGAGCAATTGGAAATAGCACCTCAGGTTGATATTCAGTTGGATAGTTGGTGTCTTTGCCTAAAAGAGATTGTTCAACGCTCATTATTCACGCATTCCTGAACCACGGGAGAGTAAGTGATAAGCGACCGCATATAGCACGGCGCAACACGCTGTGATTACTAATAAAGAAATAGATACATTTACATCGCTATGACCAAGGATCCCATAACGGAATGCATTGACCATATATACGACAGGGTTAATTAAAGATAAATTTTGCCAAAATGGGCTTAATGCAGAAATTGCATAGAACACCCCACCTAAATAGGTCAACGGTGTTAAAACAAAAGTGGGAATAATCGAAATATCATCAAATGACTTTGCATAGACCGCATTAATAAATCCACCTAATGCAAACAGTAGTGACGTAATCAGGACGGTATAAATTGTGACGAACCAGTTGGTAATATATAAGTCAGTAAAAAATAAACTCATCGCAGTCACAATGATAGCAACCAATAAGCCTCGAGCAACACCACCAAGCACATAACCCCAAAGTACGGCATGTAATGGCACAGGACTCATGATCAGTTCTTCAATACTTTTTTGAAATTTAGAACTAAAAAAGCTTGATGAAACGTTGGCATAACTATTAGTAATGACAGCCATCATAATTAGACCAGGTACTATGAACTGCATGTAGGTAAAGCCACCCATTTCCCCAATTCTTGAACCAACTAGATTTCCAAAAATCACAAAATACAGTGACATGGTAATTGCTGGTGGTAACAATGTTTGTGGCCAAATGCGCATAAATCTACGAATTTCCTTATGGATAATCGTATATAAAGCTACAGCGAGTTGGTTAAAATTCATTGCGCAGCTCCATCAAGATTCTTTTCGACCATTTTGACGAATAACTCTTCTAAACGATTTGATTTATTACGCATACTTCGAACTTGAATGTTCTGTGATTCTAGAAGTTGGAAAAGATCATTCATGCTATGTGCTTTATCAAGCGTAATTTCTAAGGTCACTGGATCAACCAAATTAAATTTCACACCAATAATGTCAAGTTGTATCGGTTCTATAGGTTCAGCCAAATCAAAAATGAAAGATTCTTCATTTAATTGATTTAAGAAGTTCTTCATGGTGGTGTCTTCTTTAATAACGCCACGATCAATAATTGCAATTTTGCGACACAGTACTTCTGCTTCTTCTAAATAATGTGTTGTGAGAATGATAGATGTACCTTTCTGATTCATTTCTGTTAAGAAGTCCCACATCGAGCGACGTAGTTCAATATCAACACCAGCAGTCGGTTCATCGAGAATTAACAGTTTCGGGTCATGCATCATTGCTCGGGCAATCATAAGGCGGCGTTTCATTCCCCCAGATAGCATACGTGCTTGAGTAGAACGTTTTTCCCATAAACCTAATTTGGTCAGATACTCCTCTGCACGAGTTTCAGCAACTTTTTTTGGAATGCCGTAATAACCTGCTTGTGTGACTAAAATATCGAAAGTCTTTTCAAATTGCGCAAAGTTAAACTCTTGAGGGACTACACCCAAGCATTGTTTAGCTTGTGAAGGATGTGTATCGAGGTTATGACCAAAAATTTCGACAGTTCCTGCAGTTTTTTTTGTAAGAGAGCTGATGATGCCAATAGTGGTTGATTTACCTGCACCATTAGGGCCTAGAAGTGCATAAAATTCACCTTCTGGAACATCTAAATTAATTCCTTTTAATGCTTGAAAACCATTTCGATAGGTCTTCGACAAATCCCTTAAGGTCAATGCATCAGTCATGAATATCTCGAATGGTGAAAAGTTGAGATATTGTGAGTGATCTTGAAAAATAAACCAAGCTTTGTAATCAGAATTCTCTGTTTTGATGTTGAAACGCTGTATAAAGCATGAGCACTAAAAATTGGAAAGATATATAGTTGCTTTACCTTAGAGTTTTTTTTGTTATGATGTGCGCACTTCCTAAAATGCGCTCATAGCTCAACTGGATAGAGTACAGGTCTCCGAAGCCTGTGGCGTGGGTTCGAGTCCCGCTGAGCGCACCATTTCACTGTTTTACCTCATCCGAATAAATACGAAAATCATTAAAAATAAACAACTTATGTTTTTATCTTGTCTGATACAGTCCGAGCATGTTTTAGGTTATTTAAGTTTTTTGCGGTAATTTTTGCGGTAATTTCAAAATTATTGCAAAGGCTTACCGTAAAAATGCCAAAAATAATTGTAAATCTGACAGATACACAGATTCGTTCAGCTGTAAATGCACATAAAAAGTTATCAACCAATGTTCAAATCAAACTAGCCGATGGTAAAGGATTGTTTTTTATCATTGATAAGAATGGTAACTCATATTGGAGGTGGGACTATGCTCGCCCAATCACTAAAAAACGTAATAGCATTTCTTTTGGAACATACCCAGAGGTATCGTTGCTAAATGCACGAGCAAAAAGAACTGAATGTCGAGAATTACTCGCCCAAAATATAGATCCAGCGGTTGTGAAGAAAAATGAAGAAGAAGCTAAATTAGGCCAAAATACTTTCGGTTTAATCGCAGATGAATATAGAAAGACAGAGGAGTTAGAGCCTAGTACTCAACGACGGAATCAATTTGTTTGGGGTAAGTTGTATTCTGCAATTGGGGATTATCCAATAGATAGTATTACTCCATCACAAATTTTAGAAGTTTGTCGTATTTACGAAAAGCAGGGTAAGACAGATTCAGCAAAGCGCATGAGAAGCAAAGCATCCCAAGTCTTCCGTTATGCGATTGCTTTAGGCTTGTGTCAATTTAACGTGGCAGATCAAATTAGTGGGATCTTAAAAGTTGGTAAAACCAAGCATAGATCAGCGATCACAGATGAGCAAAAGCTAGGACAGTTATTGAGGAATATTAATAATAGTGTTGGCCGTGGTGATATCGCGATAGATTATGCCGTGAAAATATTACCTCATGTTTTTGTGCGTCCAGGAGAATTAAGAGGAGCGAAGTGGGCAGACATTGATTTTGAAAATCGAGTTTGGAAATACACCCCTTCAAAGACAAAGAATCAAACGGCATTACAGCATATTGTTCCTTTGTCAGATCAAGTTATGACCTTGTTCAAAGAATTGCACCAGATAACAGGTTATACGGAGTATTGCTTTGTGTCGATGCGAGATCAGTCTAAAACGATTAGCGAGTCAACTATTAACAAACGATTAAAGCAATATGGTTTTGAAAATGGTGAAACGACAGGTCATGGCTTTAGAGCGACTGCCAGAACTCTATTAGATGAAGTATTAAAGTTTCCTATCGAACGGATTGAACAGCAACTTGCTCATCAGGTTCGTGATATGCATGGAAGAGCATACAACCGTACAAAATACTTAGAAGAACGTACGGTTATGATGCAAGCATGGTCTGATTATTTAGATAAGTTAATGTATAAGACTGTGGACTGATCAGTAAGCTTAAATGTAGCAAGCGAATTCAGTTTCCGCCATCTCCGCCAAATATTCAAATAAGCCCCTGTTTTTACAGGGGCTTATTTTTTGTCTATGTGCTTACCCCTCAATATGCTCCACATCAAAATGTAGATTTTTGCCTCGACGTATTTCAATGCTTCTAAGCCATGTATATGTTGCCACTTTGATAGCATTTCTTGTACTAGTAGAGCCACCGTATGTATTGAGCTTAGACATAAGTTCTCTTTTTTCAGATTCAGTCAAGGGTCTGGCATGAGTTACTTCTGGCTGCTTTATGTAGCTTCTAAGGATGTAGGTAGGGTCAATAGAAATACGTTTTGTGATAATGGCATATTCCATGACTTCACCTATTATTTGCCTAACAAAAATTCCCTTAACTTCCCCTGTACCTCTTCCTGATTTTTTGATTCTTGCCATAGTGCTATCAAGAACATTTTTAATATCAATCGAGTCGATCTCATGAATAGGTTTATTACCGATAAGAGGATAAACATCCTTCTCAAAATAACTGCTGCGGCGTTGTTCCCATTCCTTTGATTGTTGAGTTTTTCGAGAATTCATAAATTCGTTGGCGACTAAAAGGAATGTACCATTATTTGCTTTGATTGCTTCAAGGCGTTCTTTTTTCTGGTGGCTTATTGGGTCTACTCCTTTAGCGAGTTGTTATCGATATTCCATTGTTTTCAAGCGAGCGTATGCTAAAGTAATTTCGGGATATTGACCGATTGTGAGCATTTTGGCTTTAGTAAGAAATCGGTAGCGATAACGCCAGAATTTGCTACCAGACGGGCGGATTTCTATACAGAGTCCTGAGTGATCAGCCACGCGGTATAATTCTTCACGTGGCTTTAAGCTTTTGATTTTAAGATCGTTTAGCATGTGATGTGAGTAACGGTATTTTAGAAAGTGCTTACTCACAATCTTACTCACAAAAATTGGTAATTGCATGTATCACATTGTTATGGAAAGTTAGAATAAAAATATATTTAAATCAATTGGATAGGTTGTAATGTAATTTGTATTTAGTGAAGGTTAGATTATTAATTGGCATGATGTAAGGCATTACATCTCGTCTAAATTAAAAAAGTCCGTATCCAATGCCAGTCAGTTTAATTGACTGGCATTTATATTTGATTAGAAAAAATGCAGTGATATCTCCATTTGGTGATGTAGAATCTTAAATACAGATGATAAATTGAATTTTTTCTAAATTTAGATGATCGGGGAGTTATATGAGATATCTTTCAAGGGTTTTAGTTGTATTGGTGGGGATTGCTTTAACAGCCTGTCAAGCAACATTAGGTGTTCATGAGCGGAAAGCTCCTACAATATCGCAATCACTTAATTTGAATATTACTAAAGAACAGCCTTTAGAAATCTATTTTCAAAAATTATCCAGTCACAGTTATGTAAATGCTGACATTAGAGCATGGGAAGCCACACAATTATTTTCTTCAGTCAAACGTACAAACTTAGATCAGCCATCTACTCATGGATACTTTTTAAGAGTGGCTTGTCAACAAGATCGTTGGAGTGAGGATTCTGGATTTCTTACAGGTTTTTTATGGTTAATCACCGCAGGAACATTCCCTGCAAATGATGAAACTTCGGAAGAAAGCTGTAAGCTCACGATGTATGAAAATGGGATGCAGATTGCATCAACAACTGCTTATTTGGATTATCGAATCGTGAGCAATGGTTGGCTCGTTATACCGTATCTTTTTGCAAGTAAAAGTATGAATGAAACCCATGCGCAGACCTCAGCTAATATCCGGGTCCGTAAAGTAATGTCTGTTTTAACGCAGGGAGCTCCATAATGTCTCGTCATTTGATGATAATGATCATATTTATGGGACTTGTGGGATGTACAAGTAATACATCTCCGCCTCCCATTCCTCAATTTACTTTACAAAATAAGCAAAAAGATGTAGATGGCTATTATAAATACGCAACGTATTGGTTTAGGGGGCAACTCAAAGATGGTATTCCCCATGGTAAAGGAAGCTGTCGTACGCTCTATTTAACAGAATTGGGTAAATCTGAATGGATCAATAGTTCTTGTGAATTTAAAGCTGGTCAACGTGTAGATGACTGGCATAAGCAACGTCTAGAGCGCAGCTTAGCGTTGACGAATGCAGAGCGACAAAATGAGTTACGTGTAGAAAGTGAAAGAAAAGCACGTGAAATACAACAGCGACGCGAAGCAGCGGCTGAAAGACAAGCAAATCAACAGATGTGGGCAAATGCTACACTTCATGGTTTAAATACTTTGAATAGTACAATGCAACAAGCTGAAAATGACCGTATTCGTTTTAATGCTCGTATCTCTAAGACGATAAGTAATGCTCAGCAACAACGACAGCATATGGAGCAAGTAAATCAAACAAGGAGTACTTCGTCTAATGCATTTTCTTCACAAAAAAGTAGCAGTATTGATAAATCAAAAGAAGGTGTGAAAAAAGATGAACAAGAGCTTTTGAAGAAACAAGAACAACAGCGCAAACAAGAGGCTGAACAGAAACAGCAGGCTTTAGTCAAAAAACAGGAGGAAGAAAAACGCCAAAAAGAGCTTGAGCGTAAAAAACAGGAAGACTTAAGATTAGCCGCAGAAGCTCAGAAAAAACAGCAGGCGGAAAATTATAATCGTGCTATTCGAGCAGGAACACGAGTTGGGGCAATCAGTTGTCACGGTGGAAAAAGTACACGTATTGTAGGAGTACTTGGCAAAGCACAACGCCCTAAACATGTCTATAATGCTTGTAGGTTACAGGAAGTACGCTATCGTTGTCCTTCCGAGTCAAATTGGCGACATACCTCTAGGTCTGATTGGTTATTGAACAATGCCTGTATCGGCGTAGG
The DNA here is from genome assembly GCF_056779795.1 of Acinetobacter sp. ANC_7682. Taxonomy (NCBI): domain Bacteria; kingdom Pseudomonadati; phylum Pseudomonadota; class Gammaproteobacteria; order Moraxellales; family Moraxellaceae; genus Acinetobacter; species Acinetobacter sp. ANC_7682. The sequence goes on from NZ_JBWYIQ010000018.1 coordinate 63,483, forward strand.
GGATGATGTGACTGTCAATGTCAGTTGTCCAGCTGAGCAATTGATTGTTCAGGCAACACGCTTTAGTTGTGATGTAAAATAATTATACTAATTTTCACCTAAACCAGAATATCTACAAATGATAAATCATGGTTTTAATTTTGTTTTAAATGACATTTTATGTCAGATTCTTCCTCTCTCATCAGCCACCTTATTATTATCTAGATAGTATGGTGGCTTTATTTATTGGATTTTTATTTTAAACACTCTTAGAGTTGTGTTGTATATTCCACATTTTTTTGACTTTCCACCAAATATCCTACATTCTCTAAAATAACAAAAAGTAATAATCTTATTGAAAAGATAAGAGATTTAATTTTTATGGTGGGGATATGGTAGAACAGGAAAGTAAACTGATCGGTATGATCTATGATGCCGCATTGGATGAAACACGATGGTCGGATGTGTTAGCGGAGCTTGTGGTGTATACGGAAAGCAAGACAGCGATTTTTGTATCTCTTGATCAACTTAATCCTGAGTATGATTTTGTTTATAGCCATCAAATTCCAGAAGTGGGTTTAGCCGCTTATCAGGATGAGCGTGTCAAAGTGATTGATATGCGACTGCATACACCATTATGGCAAGAAGTCGGGGTGGGTGGAGTTATTAATATGGATTTAAGTGGCTATGCCTCGATGCCACAAAGTTCAGATGAGTTTATTTTCTATGATAAATGTTTAAAACCTACTGAGGTTTACTATATTACAGCAGTTTTATTTGATCTTTATTAATACTTTATTAGACAGATATAGAAATGAGTATGCTCTTCATAGAATGATCTGGCTTTGTTGCACAAACCTATCTGTAAAGGGTTTTTCAGCGATATAATTTTCAAATGAAGAAGCCTACACACAAAATCTACCGCACAACC